>CAIYXO010000465.1 GCA_903930165.1 uncultured Verrucomicrobiota bacterium
CCCGAGGCTACCGATAGGGACCGGTTCACAACCAGGGGTGACGAGGGTACAGGTGTGCGGAGCTTGTAGAAGATCCGTGCCTGTCCGTGCGAATCCGTGTCTCCCTCCGAAAGCGCGAGCGGACTCGCGCACTCCACGACGCTCACGCGACGTTTCGACGCTCCGGACTACTTGCCGACCGGACGCAGCATCTCCCTGAGGTAACGACCGGTGTGAGAGGTCTTGTGGGCGGCGACGGTCTCGGGCGTTCCTTCGACCACCACGGTCCCGCCGGCACCACCGCCCTCGGGCCCCATGTCGATGACCCAGTCCGCCTCGGCGATCAGGTCGAGGTTGTGCTCGATGACCACGACCGTGTGGCCCGCGTCGACCAACCGCTGGAGCACGGCCACCAGGCGGCGCACGTCCTCGATGTGAAGGCCGATAGTCGGCTCCTCGAGGATGAACAGGTCGCGTTTCGGGATGCGGGCACCCGGACGCCGCGCGGTCAGGTCGGCGTTCTCACGCTCGACCGCGGCGGACTTCAGCCCGCCGAGCAGATGGGTCACCAGCTTGATCCGCTGCGCCTCGCCGCCGCTCAGCGTCGGACTGGTCTGCCCCAGCTCGAGGTACTCGAGGCCGGTGTCGCGCAAGGCCTCCAACGGACGCCGCAGCCGCGTCTGGGCCGCGAAGAACTCCAGGGCCTCGGCCACCGACATCCTCAACACGTCGGCGACGGACTTGCCGTTGAAGCGGACGTCGAGCGTCCCCGGATTGAACCGGCCGCCGCCGCACACCTCGCACTTCACGTGCGCCGTGGGCAGGAAGTTCATCTCGATCTTCACGAAGCCCGCGCCCTCGCAGTTCGGGCAACGCCCCTGCGAAGAATTGAAACTGAAGCGTCCCGGTCCGTAGCCCCGCATCCGCGCCTCCGGCACCTGCGAGAACAGCTCCCGGATGTCGTCGAAGATGCCGACGTAGGTCGCCGGGGTGGACCGAGGCGTGCGACCGATGGGGGACTGGTCGACCTCGTGGACCGCCTGGAGGGTTTCCCATCCGCCCACCCGCATGGCGGATCGCGACGACTTCGACGACTTCGAGGACCTCTCAGAGCGCGACGGCTTCGCGGAGACGCCCTCGAGCGCCGACTTCACGGCCGGATAGAGGCACTCCTTCACCAGGGTGCTCTTCCCCGACCCGCTCACCCCGGTGACGACGACAAGTCGGCCGAGGGGAAAGCGCACCATGACGTCCTTGAGGTTGTTCAACGCCGCGTGCTCCAAGGTGATCCAGTTGACTTCGGGTGCCGGTGCCGAAGCGGTGGCGGCCACCGTCTTCTTGGAGGAGGCCCGCGATTTTCCCGAAGGCTTCGCCGCCGGGTCCAGGACCGGACGCCGCGCGCCGCGCGCCGGATGCGTGGGCTTCTCGCGAAGGCAGCGTCCCGTGATGGATTCCGGATGCTCCTCGAGCTCAGCGAGCGTTCCCGAGGCGATGATGCGTCCACCGCGCACGCCGGCACCGGGACCGAGGTCGAGGATCCAGTCGGCACGGCGCATGGTGTCCTCGTCGTGCTCGACGACCACCAGCGAGTTGCCTCGGGCCTGGAGCGAGGCGAGGGCGTCGAGGAGTTGGCGGTTGTCCCGCGAATGCAGTCCGATGGTCGGCTCGTCGAGCACGTAGAGGACGCCGCTGAGATTGGAACCGAGCTGCGCGGCGAGCCGGATCCTTTGGGCTTCGCCGCCGCTGAGCGTCGTGACGCTGCGGCTCATCTGGAGGTAGCCGAGTCCGACCTCGCAGAGGAACTTCAGGCGTTCGCGGATCTCGGGAAGGATGTCGCGTGCGATCTCCGCCGTCCTGCCTGCAGGAGATGCGGCGTCGAACCACGTCCTCGCCTCCGCCACCGACCATCTGCCGAGGTCCTCGACCGTCGGCGGCGGCGCCTCGCCCTTCGAGGCGGGTCGGCCCGTGAGGTCCAGCCGCACGGCCCGGGCCACAGGATTCAGCCGCGCCCCATGGCAGTCGGGACAGGTCTCACGCTGGTCGGCCCAGCTGAACCAGGATTCCTCGACCGAGTCCGCGTTCGCCCCACGGTCGACGTCGGGCAGGTAGAAGAGCTCCCCGAATCCGCGGCACTTCGGACACCAGCCCTGGTTGGAGTTGTAGGAGAAGTTCTTCGGATCCAGCTGCGGAAAGGACCGTTGGCAACGCGGACATGCGCGGGCCGTGGAATGCACGGTCTGCCCGCCCTTGCGGTCCACGGCGAAGACCGTTCCGTCGCCGACCCGCAGGACCTCGTCCACGAGAACGTGGGCCGGCCGCTTCTCGTCCTTGCCGCCGAGCACGCCCACCAGCACCTCTACGTCGTGTTCCTTGAAGCGGTCGAGCCGGAAGGTGTCGTCCGCGTCGCGCAGGACGCCGTCGGCGCGGAGCTTCGTGTAGCCGTGTCGGCGGGCCCATTCGGCGACGTCGGCATGGAAGCCCTTCCGGTTGCGGACCCGCGGCGCGAAGAGCTGCAGCGGACCGAGCCTTTGGGCGACGGCCTCGAGGGTGGCCCGCACCGCGTCGCGGGACTGCCCCTCCACCGAGATGCCGCAGTCGGGGCAATGCTGGGTGCCGAGCCGGGCGAAGAGGAGACGGATGAAATGGTAGGCCTCGGTGACCGTGGCGACGGTGCTCTTGCCGCCTCCGCGGGTCGTCCCCTGCTCGATGCTCACCGTGGGGGGCAGGCCGGTGATGAGATCCACGTCGGGCCGGGCCATCTGTTCGACGAACTGGCGCGCGTAGGCGCTCATGGAGTCGAGGAAGCGGCGTTGTCCCTCGGCGAAGAGGATGTCGAACGCCAACGTGCTCTTGCCCGAACCGCTGACGCCGGTGACGACCACGAACTTCCCGCGGGGGATCTCGACCGAGAGGTCCTTGAGGTTGTGTTCCCGCGCGCCGTGGATGGAGATCACCCCGGGCTTGGCGGAATCGGAGCCGGCTTCGTGCGTCACGGCGGCGACGATGGAGGCAGGCGGCTCCGGGGGCAACCGGACGTACCGGGGTCGTCGACCCGCGGCGCCTTCGGCTTCGTTCCCGGTTTGATCCCGGGCCGTTACGGTGTTTGATCCTGTCCGTGCCGCTGCCGTACAAGATCGCCACCCTTCTCTACTGTTTCGACGAACAGGACAACGTGCTCCTGCTCCAGCGGGCCCAGGAGCCGAACCGCGGCCTCTTCAGCCCTCCCGGCGGCAAGCTCAAGACCGACCTCGGCGAGTCCCCCTACGCCTGCGCCTGCCGCGAGGCCGCCGAGGAATTCGGTGCGACGCTCGTCCCCGGAGACCTCCACCTCACGGGACTCGTCAGCGAGTACGGGTACCAGGGGCAGACCCACTGGCTCATGTTCCTCTTCGAGGTGAAGCCCCGGCTGAAGGCCGTTCCGCCGCCACACCGGGAAGGAACCTTCGGATTCCATTCGCGGGCGGAACTCGGGGTCCTCGACATCCCCGAGACGGACCGGCAGCAGATCTGGCCGCTGTTCTGGAGCCATCGCGGGGGCTTCTTCGCCGCGCATGTGCATTGCCACGAGGACGGCACCTCGGCCTGGACGTTGGAGCAGAGCAGTCCGGCGGGTCGCGAAGGGAGGCGCCCATGAATCCGCCCGTCCCCGTCGTCGACATCGACCCCGAGGTCGACCGCGCCTTCATGGGCGAGGCGCTGCGCCAGGCTTCGAAGGCCTACAAGGCCGAGGAGGTCCCTGTAGGCGCGGTGATCGTGCGGGCCGGCCGCGTCATCGCCCGGGCCTGGAACCAGGTGGAGCTGCTGAAGGACGCGACCGCCCACGCGGAGATGCTGGCCCTGACCATGGCGCAGGAGGCCGTGGGGGACTGGCGGCTCACGGACTGCACCCTCTACGTCACCAAGGAACCCTGCCCGATGTGCGCCGGCGCGATCGTCCACTGCCGGCTCGCGCGGGTCGTCTTCGGGGTCGGCGATTCGAAGGGCGGCGCCGCCGGGGGCGCGGTGAACCTGCTCCAGTTCCCGACCCTCAACCACCAGAGCGCGATCACCCCCGGGGTCCGCGAGGACGAATGCCGCCACCTGCTGAAGAGCTTCTTCGCCGAACAGCGGGCGAGGAAGGACCGCCCGGCGACGCCCGGCGAGAATTGAGCCGGTGAGCCCCGTTTTCCCAGATGCCGGAATCCCAGCGAAACGTCCGGAATGCGGCCCCGGCGGCCGTCCACAGCCGATGATCCGTCGAGGTCCGTTCCTCCGCCTCCTGGCGCTGACCACCCTGCTCGCCCTGTCGATCCAGGTCCGTGGGATCATCCTGTTCGGCACCGACGACCCCGCGCGCAACACGACGGCTCCGACCGGGGCGTTGGCCGGGAGCGGTTGGCAATGGGTAGGCCAACTGTCCTCCGCGCAGGCCACCGTGATCGGCCCGCGCCACCTGGTCACCGCCAAGCACCTCAACATCGGCTCGGCACAATTCGTTTTCCGGGGCGTGACCTACCGGGTGACCTCGGAAACCAACCTCGCCGGGACCGACCTCGACGTCTTCACCGTGGCCGGACGTTTCCCCGACCACGCTCCCCTCTGCTCCAGCCGACGCGAGGTCGGCCGGCCGGTGGTGATGATCGGAAGGGGAGGGCGAAGGGGCGAGGCGTTCGGGACCCACGGATGGAGAATCGGCCTCTACGACGGCGTCCAGCGCTGGGGCACGAACGTCGTCGACGGAACCCTCGTCTCGGGGACCGCCGAATTGCTGCAGATGGGCTTCGCGGGGAACGCAGGCGGCGACGAGGGCGTCTTCTCCTCGGGGGATTCCGGCGGAGGAACCTTCATCCTCGACCGCGACAACGTCTGGAAGCTGGCCGGGGTGAACTACGCGGTGGACGGGCCGTTCGCGACCTCGCTCGAGGAAGGCCCGATCTTCGCCGCGGTGTTCGACGCCCGCGGCCTCTACATCGGATTCCAGGGCCAACAGCAACTGATACCGAACGGTCCCAGTGCGGTGGCGACCCGCAGCTTCATCAGCCGGATCAGTTCCAGCATCGACTGGCTCAACGCGCAGATCGCGGCGCCCGGCCCCTCGGACGCCGTCGTTTTGCTGTCCGCGGACGGCCCGGGCGGATCCTTCGCCGAGGAGCCGTTCTACGGCGTGGACATGGAACTCCGCCAGATCGAGGTGCCCCGCACGGCCGTACGCCGCTTCTTCCGCGCCCGCGGCGTCAACCGGCTCCACGTGGTCTCCGTCTCCGACACCGTGGTCCGATTCTGCTACGAATAGGCCCGCGTGCCCCCCGAAGCGGGTTCCCGTGTCGTCCGCTCCGGAGGCGTTCGCCGCTTCAGAATCGGGAAGGATGGGCGGCGATCAGTTCCACCCATCGATCGATCCGGCCACGGGCATCCGAGTCGTCGGAGGCGTCGTTGGCGTAGATCGCGAAGACCACCTCCTCGCCGGCGGCGGTGGTGACATGGCCGGCGAGGGCGGCGACCCCGCGCAGGCCACCGGTCTTGGCCCGGACGTTGCCCGCCGCGGGTCCCTTGCGGAACCGGTTCCTCAGGGTGCCATCCACTCCACCCACGGGAAGCGAAGCCATCCAGGCCTCGCGTTGGGGATGGTCCTTGAAGAAGCGGAGCAGCTGGACCGTCGCCGACGGCGTCACGGCATTCGACCGCGAAAGGCCGGAACCCTCTTCGAGCCGGACCGCCGCCTCCGGGATGCCGGCCCTGGCGAGGAGGGTCCTCATGGGCTGCAGACCCAAGATCGCGACGTCGTTGGTGGTGTCGCCGGAAAGCCGGGCCACGTCGGCGCCGACCAGCGCCAGCAGCAGTTGGGCGTGAAGGTTCTGGGACGGTTTCATGCACCGGCGGAGGCGAGCCTCGAGAGGCTCCGAGGTCCAAGACATCAGTTCCACCGCGGGCAGGCCGTTGGTGGAATGCGCGACGCGGATGTTTCCGGGGAACTCGATGCCGCGCCGGACGAGGGCCTCGCGCAACGCCTCTCCGAAATGCCGGACCGGGTCCGCCACTGCCAGTTCCGGGGTCCAGGGCTTCGAGGCCAGCGGAATCCTTCCGGTGAACCGCATTCCCGAGGCGCCGGGCGGCCGGTTGTAGGCGACCGCGTGGTTGCGGTTGGTGGAGGTGCTCACCCGCCAGTCGACCTGCAGGCTGGGAAGGTCCGGCTCCACCCGGAACATCGCAGGAAGGCCGGCCGACGCCGCCGGATTCGCCACCACGCGGAAGGTGTTGTCGTTGACCACGAACGCGGAGACGGGTGCCCCATACCATTCCAGGAAGTCCTCCGGATCCCATCCCCTGCCGAATGGGGCGGTACGCAGGGCGGCGTCGCACAGCACGAGGTCGCCCTGCACCGCCCGGATTCCGAGACCGAACAGCCGTTCCGCCAGCGGCCCCAAGGGATCGATGTATGACCCGTTGGTCGGATTGGCGCCGAAGGCCGGGTCTCCCTGCCCGAGCACCCAGAGGTCCCCACGCAACACCCCTTCCGCATCGGGCCGTGAGGCGGCATGGATCGGGGTCCGGATCACTTGGCCGGCCCCGAAGCGGTCCAGCGCCAGGGCCCCCGTGTAGAGCTTGGTGTTGGAGGCCGGGATGAACAGCCGGTTCTCGTTGGTGGCGAAGACCACGGTTCCCCTGCCGTTGACCGCGATGGCCCCCCACGACACCCCCGCACCCTTCCCGGAAGCGAGCGCCGCGGACAACGCCGGACGCAGCGGCTCCGCCACGGCCGACGACACCAGGCAGACGCCGGCCCAGAGTCCGAACACCAATCCCAAAATCCCCGGTTTCATGGAGACCATTCCGACCCAATTTCGGGTCCGGTGCAACGATACGGGGTGCGGAACGGACCTGAACGAATGCGCGGTCCCGAAAACCGAGCGATTCCCAGGTCGGCCCGATCCTTTGGTAACCGGAAGACATGCGCTCCGGTCTTCCCCGGGTCCCATCCGGAAGTGCCCCGGTGTCCCCATGCCCGACGAACCGCAATCCGAGCCGCCTCCCTGCCGCCGCACCGCCATCATCCGCGGAGCCTTGGGTTTCGCCGCGGTTTCCACGGCGGCGTTCTCGATCTGGGCCTTCGGGAGTGGGCTTTTCAGCGGATTCGGAGGCGAGGGCGCGCTCTACGCCGCCATCGCGGCCGCGTTCATCGGCTTTTCCGGACCCGCGCTGCACCGGCTCGTGCCCGGAGGTGGGATCGGACGATTCTACCGCGTCTTCGGACCCGCCTTCGCGGCGTATGCCGTCGTCTGGTCCGCCGCGTGGTTCGTGATGAAATCCGCCCTCGGCGAATGGATCGGAGCCGCCGCCGGCAGCCTCGCGTTCGTGGGCGTGCTCGCGGTGGCCCAGCGCAGGCCGGTCGGCTTCGTCCAAGCCACCGCCGGCTTCTTCGCCCTGCATACCGTGGGCTACTTCGCCGGCGGTCAGTCCATGGACCTGATGGTCGGCCTCGCACGCAAGTCCGCCCAACCCGAGATCCGCAAGGCCTGGGTCACCGCCGCCAAGCTGTCCTGGGGCGTCTTCTACGGACTCGGTTTCGGCGCGGGACTCGGCCTGGCCCTGTCCACGCTGCTGCCCCGGACCCACTCCCCTTTCCCGGTCAGATCCGCCGCCCCGTCGACGGACCCGCTGGCCCGGTGAAAACGCAGTCAACACACACCACCGCAACGCATCACCTCCGAATCCCCATGAACCTCCGCAATTCACTCCGCCTGGCCGCCCTGACCCTGGTGCTGGCCGCCTCCGCCCAGGCTGCCGACGTCGCCGGGAAATGGTCCTGGGTCATGCCCGGCCGCAACGGCGGTTCCGACCGCACCAACACGCTCACCCTCAAGGTCGAGGGCGGGAAGGTCTCCGGCAACGTCGCCGCCCCCAACCGCGACGGGAAGGACGTCGAGACGCCGATCTCGGACGCCAAACTCGAGGGTGAAACCGTCTCCTTCTCGGTCACCCGCGAATGGAACGGCAACTCGATGACCGCCAAGTACAGCGGCAAGGTCGAGGCCGAAAAGCTCACCGGGAAGATCGAGACCACCCGCAACGGCGAGTCCCGCTCCCGCGATTGGGAAGCCAAGCGTGTCACCGAGAAGAAGGCCGAGTCCAAGTAACCGCCCGGGATACCGACGCCGGCCCGGGATCCGATTCCGGCCGGCGTCGGATCTCCCCACTCCCACCGTTGCATTCCGCCGGACTTTCCACACCTTTTCGCACGATGAACTCCCCGCTGCTCCTTTCCGCCGCCATCGCCGTCGTGGTGTCGTCCGGCAGCCTTCTCGCCGGCCCCGACGAAGGTTTCCGCACCGGGAACCCGGGATTCCGCTCGATCTCCCAGCTGGCCTTCGGTCCGGACGGCATCCTGTTCGCCGCGGACACCAAGGCGGCCGCCGTGGTGGCCATCGCCACCGACGACACCAAGCCGGCCGCCAATGCCAAGCCGATCCGCATCGAAGGGCTCCAGAAGCAGCTCTCCGGACTTCTCGGGACCGCCGAGGCCGACATCCTTGTGGAGGACATGGCCGTGAACCCCGCGTCGCACCGGGCCTATCTCGCCGTCTCCCGCGGCCGCGGTCCCGACGCCGTGCCGGCCCTGGTCCGCACCGGCGGCGGCGACAAGCTGGAACTGGTTTCCTTGGATTCGGTGAAGTTCTCGAGGGCCGAGATCCCCCACCCGCCGGCCGACAAGATGGTTGGCGAAGGACGCCGCCAGTCGAATCCCCGGCTGGAATCCATCACCGACCTCGCCTTCCTCCGCGACCAGGTGCTGGTGGCCGGATTGGCCAACGAGGAGTTCGCCTCGACCCTGCACGCCATCCCCTTCCCGTTCCGTCCCGCTGCGGATGGCACGGGCGTCGAGATCTACCACGGCGCGCATGGGCGCTTCGAGACCCGCGCCCCTATCCGCACCTTCGTCCCGATCACGGTCGGCAACGAACCGCAGATCATCGCCGCCTACACCTGCACCCCGCTGGTCCAGTTGCCGGTGGCCGGCCTGAAGCCCGGCAGCCAGGTCCGCGGACGCACCGTCGCCGAGCTCGGCAACCGCAACCGCCCCCTCGACATCATCTCCTACGAGAAGGACGGCAAGACCTGGCTGCTGCTGGCCAACTCCAGCCGTGGCGTCATGAAGGTCAGCACCGAGGGGCTCCCGCAGGCCGAACCGATCACCCAACCGGTCCCCGACGGCGGCACCAAGGGCCTTTCCTTCGAAAGCATCGCCGGCTGGAGCGGCGTGACCCAACTGGACCGGCTCGACAAGACGACCGCCCTCGTGCTCCGCAAGCCGGAGGGAGGTTCCGACCTTCTCGAGTCCCTGGCCCTGCCCTGACCGACGCGCCGTGCGGTTCCTCCGACCTGCATTCCCGCGATGGATACCGGCCGTCTTGGCCGGTCTCCTTGCCGCTTCCTCCGCGTTGCCCACGGCCGCCGAGGACTCCGTGTATCCGGTCGCCTCGCCGGCCGAACCCGGCCGAACCAACACGATCTCCGTCCGCTGGAAAAAGCCTCGGGACGGACGGCCCGTGGCCGAGGTGACCGGTCTGGATCCGGTCCGGCTCGCAACCCTCGCCGCCCAATCCCAACCGCCCACCGACTGGCGCCGGATCCTGGCGGTCCACACCGGGCCCCGGGGAGCGGTGCGGCGCGATCTTCCCCAGCTCGCCGGCGACTATTCCGTCACCAACGGCGTCCTCCGCTTCCGCATGGCCTTCCCGGTGAACCACGGCGTGGAGTACCGGGCCGAGTTCCATCCGGCGGAATTCCACGGGGGAGGCGATGACACGGTCGCCTACGACCGTCTCTACCTGCTCCCGCCCGCCAGCGACCGCGACCGACCGCAGACCGCCCTCGCCGAGGTCCATCCCTCCGCCGCCGAGCTGCCCGAGAACCTGTTGAAGTTCTACCTCCGGTTCTCGGGCCCGATGGGACGCGGCGACGCCTACCGCCACATCCGCCTGCTCGACGAATCGGGCGCCCCGGTGGACCTCCCGTTCCTCGAGCTCGACGAGGAACTGTGGGACCCGGAGCAGACCCGTCTCACCCTCCTGCTCGACCCGGGACGCATCAAACGCGGCGTGCTTCCGAACGAGCAGTCCGGCTCCGCGCTGGTGGTCGGGCGCCACTACACGCTCGTCGTCGACGCCGCCTGGACGGATGCGTCGGGGCGGCCCCTGAAGTCCGGGTTCCGCCGCCGGTTCCGCGTCGGACCGGCAGACCGCAGATCTCCCGACCCGGAGCAGTGGACGCTACGTCCCCCGGTCGCCGGCGCACGCACGGTGCTCGATGTCTCCTTCGGCGAACCGCTCGACCACGCCCTCGCGGAACGGTTGCTGACGGTCCACGACCTCGCCGGCAAGCCGGTCGACGGCTCCGTATCGCTCTCCGACTCCGACCGGAAATGGACCTTCGTCCCGTCCGCACCATGGAGGCCCGGCGTCTACCGGATCCGGGTGGGAGCCGCTCTCGAGGACCTGGCCGGCAACCGCATGGACCGGCTGTTCGACGTCGATCTCGCCGCCACCCCGTCCACCTCGGCCTCGGCGAAGCCCGCTCCTGACGGCGCGGTGCGCACGTTCGAGGTGCGCTGATCCGGAACCACGGATCCGGCCGCCTTCCGTCACGCCTCCGTCACCCCGCCACTCTTGCCCGGCGGCGTCCCGGCGGGTTCCATCCCGGGGACTCCCAAAGACTCCGATGAACGTCCCACGCCTCACCCCGTCGATCCCAGGCCGATCCGGTACCTTCGCCTCGCTGATCCTGTTCGTGTGCACCTTGGTCGTCGGCGGTTGCGCCGGCCGCCCCGGGGTCGATGTCCGCCGCACGGAGTCGACGCTCGAGCTGGGAGTCCCCGGTGGAGCCGTCGCCACCTACGTGCTCCGGCCCCCCGCGGATTCCGGGCTGCCGCTGGAGGCCGCCGGGTACTTCCACCCGCTCCGCACCCCTTCCGGCGAGGTGGTGACCGACTTCGTTCCCTCGGACCACCGGCATCACCGCGGGCTCTTCCTCGCCTGGGTCGAGATGCACGGGGCGAAGGACGCCGACTTCTGGGGTTGGGGTCAGCACGCGCCGATCCGCGACCGACGCATCGTGCACCGCGATTCCGCGGCGACACCCGACGGATTCGTCTCGCACAACGACTGGATGGCGGAGGACACCGTGGTGCTCCGCGAGACCCTCACCACCCGCGTTTCGCGGCTGGAGGGACTCAACGTCCTCGACCTCGAATACCGTCTCGTGCCCGAGGCCGACCTGACCCTTTCCCGCTGGGCGTTCAGCGGCTTCTGCCTGCGCGTCCGCAAGGATGGCGACCTCCGCATCTCCGATCGCAAGGGCGTGGTGGAACTCCCGAACCCGAGCCATGTCGAACCCTCGAGCGACTGGCCGGACGCCCCATGGTACGGGGCGGAACAGACGCTTCCCGACGGACGCCGCATCGGGGCCGTGGTCTTCAACCATCCGGCCAATCCCCCCTCGCTCTGGCACAACCACCGCGACGTCCGGATGATCAATCCCTGCATCGTCGCCCCTTCCTCCGTCCGGCTCGCCGCCGGCCGTACCCTGACGCTGCGTTACCGCGTGGCCACATTCGACGGCCCGCTCCCCCGCGCCGCGGTCGAGCGGCTCGTGCCCCGATGAACCCTTCCAACGCCAGCCGCCGATCCCTCCTGGCCGCCCTCGTGGCGGCGACGCTCCTCTGCACCCCCGGATCCATCCGGGCCGCGTCGGGACCCCTCCCATTGCCCGCAGACGCGCCGCGGACCCTGCCCGGATGGAAGCTCGAGCTGGTCGCCCAGGCCCCCGACCTCGTCCACCCCAGCGTGGTCTGCACCGCGCCCGACGGACGCGTCTTCGTGGCCGAGGATCCCATGGACATCCGCGCCGATGTCCCGGCCGACGCGTCGCGGGGACGGATCCTCTGCTTCCACCCGGACGGCCGACGCACGGTCTTCGCCGACC
>CAIYXO010000466.1 GCA_903930165.1 uncultured Verrucomicrobiota bacterium
CGTCTACACGGTGGGCGGATGGATCACCCATCGGCGCGGAGGATTCGCGCGGTCGGGCGACACGGTTCCCTTGGGCGCCCTCCACACCCTCGGCGTGCTCGAAATCGACGGCATGCGGGTCTCACGGGTGGTCCTCCGTCGCGAACGGACCACCGGCGGAATCGCGCTCAATCGCCCAGCATCGGAGGGTTGAACCGATTCAGACCCCGCCCGTGCGGCGTCTGAAGGCTTCCGGAAGCCAGGCGGCCAACGCCAAGGCGCCGGCGATCGTCGCTCCGGCCGGCCGCCCCTGCAGCTTCAGCAACACGCCGATCCCGGCCATCGCGAGGCTCCAAAGCACCAGTGGACTCCGGTCCACCGTTTCCGGAACCGGGCGTTTGGACAGGAACCAGGGAAGTCCGGCGACCAGCCCCGTCGCCGCCCAAAGCACGCTGACGGCCGGCGGGACCGTCGCCCCGCCGGGGAGGCACAGGGACAGCAGGAGGTCCGCGGCGGCGCCCAAGACGGTCGACATCCCCAGCAGCCAATAGCCGAACCTGGGGGAGCCCCGGATCGACTGCAATCCACGTCGGGCCACGCCCCGGGCGAGGACGAGTGTGGCGACGCTTCCGGCGATCCGGGGAACGACCTGCGTTCCTGCGAACGAATCGCCGCCGGACCACAGGTCTTCCATCTCCAGGAATCCGGCCCGGATTCCTGAAAGCAGCACCAGCAAGGCGACCTTGTTCTGCAACGGCAGGTCGCCTGCGACGGTCCGGAGCGCCCCGGCCAGCAGAAGCACCGCCGCCAGCAGCAGCCCCAGACCCTTTCCCGTCGTCGTCCCGGCATCGCAGCCCGTCGCCGCGACCAGCAGGACCAGCGGAAACACGACCACCAACTCCGGTCTGGCCGGGGATCCCGGATGGCTTGGACTTCGTCGCATCGGCGCCGCGAGTGAACCGGTTGTCGCCTCCGCAGGCCAGCGAACGCGTGCCTTTTCCCGGCTCCCCGGATAGGCTGGCCGCCGTGACTCGCATCCTCGTCAACGGTTCCAAGGGCCGCATGGGCCAGGCCCTGATCCATTGTGCCCGTCAACATGCCGGCCTTCAGGTCGTGGCGGCCACCGATGTCGGAGACGACCTCGGCGCCTGGCTTCCGCAGGTCGATGCCGTGATCGACTTCACCCACCACGACGCCACGCCCGGTGTGGCCGCCCTGTGCGCCGCCGCCGGCAAGGCGCTGGTGATCGGCACCACCGGCCATGACGAGGCCGAGAAGGCGGCCATCCGCGCTGCGGCCGGCCGGATCCCCATGGTCTGGGCGTCGAACTATTCCACCGGGGTCAACACGCTCTTCTGGCTCACCCGCAAGGCCGCCGAGATCCTCGGGCCTTCCTTCGACCTGGAGGTCATCGAGACCCACCACCGCCTCAAGAAGGATTCCCCCAGCGGCACGGCCACCACGCTGCTCGAGATCCTCGGAGACGTCCGGAAGGTCCAGCTCGAGGAGGCGCTGCGCCACGGGCGCAAGGGGATCGTCGGCGAACGCACCTCCTCCGAGATCGGCATCCATGCCGTCCGTGGCGGAGACGTCGTCGGCGACCACACCGTCCTCTTCGCCGCCGTCGGCGAGAGGGTGGAACTGACCCACAAGGCCAGCAGCCGGGAGACCTTCGCCAACGGCGCCCTGCGTGCCGCCGCCTGGGTTGTCGGAAGGACCCCCGGTGTCTACGACATGCAGGATGTCCTCGGACTCCGCTGATCCCGTGCATCCGGATCGTGGGATCCTCGAAAGGGACGGTTTCCTGTCCCTGAAGGGAGTCCTGGGACCGGCCTGCCTTGCCGTCTTGCTCCCCGAGTTGGAAGGCCGTATCGACTCCGGTTCCGCCGGGACCCGCGCCGGGCTTGCCGGAATCCCCGTTGTCCGCGAGGCGCTGCGTTCCGATCCGGTCCGCGCCGCGTTCCATCGGCTCGGATTCGACGGCGCATTCCCGACGCGCCTGATGCTCTTCGACAAGTCCCCGGAGGCGAATTGGGGCGTCCCCTGGCACCAGGATCTGGCGATCCAGGTGCGCGACCGTGTCGAGGTCGGGGGATTCACCGGCTGGTCGACCAAGCAGGGGATTCCCCATGTCGTGCCTCCGGTGTCGGTGCTGCAGGGCATGATCACGCTCCGGATCGCCCTCGATCCTTGCGGGGCCGATGACGGTCCGCTCCGGGTGTTGCCGGGGACGCACCGGTACGGACGGCTGGATGCGGCTGCCATCGAACGTCTGAGACGGTCGGTGGAGCCGGTCGAATGCACAGCCCGGGCCGGGGACGCCGTCCTGATGCGTCCGTTGTTGCTCCACGCATCCTCTCCCGCGCGGGTGCCGGTCCGCCGTCGCGTGCTCCACGTGGAATGGGCGCTTGGGCCCTTGCCGGGAGGGCTGGAATGGGACTCCTTCGGACCATGAATCCCACGGTGCTGGTGGCTCTCGGTTCCAATCTCGGCGATTCCGTCGCCGTCCTGCAGGAAGCGATGGATCGGCTCCAGGAATTGTCCTCGGAGCCGGTCCGGCGTTCGTCGCTTTGGACCAGTTCGCCGGTGGATTGCCCGCCGGATTCCCCGGGCTTCGTGAACGCCGCGGCGTCCCTCCGTCCCTTGCCGGGCGAGACACCGGAATCCCTCCTCCACCGACTCCTGGCCTTGGAACGCGAGGCCGGTCGGCGGCCGAAGAAGGTCCACAACGAGGCGCGTCCCCTCGACCTGGACATCATCGCCTGGGGCGACCTGACGATGCGGACCGACGTTCTCGTGCTGCCGCATCCGCGCGCGCATCTCCGCCGTTTCGTGTTGCAGCCGCTCGCCGAGATCGCGCCCACGACGGTCCTGCCAGGCACCGGTCTTGCCATCGCCGAGCTCCTGGAAGCCGTTCCACCGGATCCCGCGATGCGGCGAATCTGAGCCCGGATCGATCCGCTGGGGCGGGAAGGGGACCCACGCAGAAACGCGAAGACGCCATGGGGAAACCCGATCCGTCGACGAGAGTTCCAAGCCAACGCGGCGTCCGGTCCTGACGCCGCAGCCACCACGTCTCTCTTCCGTTCCCTGGCGGCTTCGCGCCTTGGCGTGAGGTCCCGATCTTCACGTTCCAGGTCCAAACGGCAGGGGAGTGTTGACGCCGGGTCCCGCTTCCTTCATTTGCCAGCGGTGCGTCACGCCCCGATCTCCCCGGATCTCTTCGTCGGCAACCGCGAACGGCTCCGTCGCCTCCTTCCTCCCGGTTCCATCGCCATCCTTAATGCCAACGACCTGCTGCCGTCGAACGCCGACGGCACGCTGCGGCTGGTGCCCAACACCGACCTCTTCCACCTGACCGGTGTCGAACAGGAGGAGTCGCTGCTGATCCTCTTCCCGGACGCCGACGACGAGCGTTGCCGGGAGATCCTCTTCCTCCGCGAGACCAGCGAGCTCATCGCGATCTGGGAGGGCCACAAGCTCACCCGGGACCAGGCCACCGCGGTCTCGGGCATCCGCAACATCCAGTGGGTGTCGGAGCTGCCCAAGTTCCTGCACCGCCTGATGTGCGAGGCGAAGCAGGTCTACCTGAACACCAACGAGCACAAGCGCGCCGTCGTCGAGGTGGAGTCCCGCGACGTCCGCTTCATCCGCGAACTCCGCGCATGCTATCCGCTGCACGACTTCCGCCGCCTCGCGCCGCTGATGCACACGATCCGGGTCGTCAAGTCCGAGGCCGAGGTCGAACTCATCCGCAAGGCCTGTGCGATCACCAAGGCCGGGTTCGAGCGCGTCGCCCGCTTCGTGAAGCCCGGGGTCAACGAGTGCGAGGTCGAGGCCGAGTTCGCCCACGAGTTCATCCGTCGCCGCGGCGGCTTCGCCTACAACCCGATCA
>CAIYXO010000467.1 GCA_903930165.1 uncultured Verrucomicrobiota bacterium
CCGCCGGCGCCACGGGAGGCACCTTCGACTATCCCTTCTCCATTCCTCTCGGGAACGGCTTCGCGGGTCTCCATCCATCCTTGAAGTTCCTCGCCCCGGTCTACAACGCGGGCGAACTCGCGATGATCCACCGCGTAGGCTATCCGCGTCAGTCGCGATCCCATTTCGATTCCCAGAACTACTGGGAGACCGGCGCGCCGCGGGATCCCATGGTGAAGGACGGCATCCTCTACCGGGCGATGTACGAGTCGGGACGCACCCAGGTGAATTCCCTCACCGGTGTCTCCTTCCAGAGTTCCCTGCCGCTGATGCTCCGCGGCTCCCGGGCGGCGATGACCAACATCACGGATCCGACCCGCTACGACCTCCTCGGGGTGCCCAACAACGTCGACGGCAACCTCAAGATGGCCAACGCGCTCGCGGCGGCGAACTCGGCCGGGTTCGCGCCCAAGCCGAATCGCGACATGCTCCAGCAGCAGTACGCGAACATGTCCCGGACATTGGACATCTTCGCCGGGCTGAACTTCAGCGAGGCCGGCAACACGTTCGTGGACGACGAGAACACCGACGGCCGACGGCCCTACTACCTGTTTCCGACGACCAACGACAAGAACGGCGGTGGCCCCGGCGGCACGGGCAATCCCAACTACGTGGTCCCGACGAACTCCTACGGCTTCTTCAGCCAACTGAAGTCGGCGGCGCTGATCCTCAACAAGACCGACGCCATCGTCGCCGGAACCCAGATCGACGGCTGGGACACCCACAGCAACCAGGGCGGTGTCACCGGGTCCCACGCCAACCTGCTCCGCCGCGTCGGTTGGTCCCTCTACGCGCTCAGGAAGTACTTCAGGAACCACGGCGACCAGTGCCGCTGGGACGACCTCGTGGTGGTGACGCTCTCCGAGTTCGGTCGGACGACCATCGAGAACTCCGACAACGGAACCGACCACGCCGAGGCCAGCGTGATGTACGTCTCCGGCGGCGCCGTGAAGGGATTCCAGACGAACGCGTCGGGCGCGGTGACCCGAAGCGGCATCTTCAACTGCGGTCCGGACGACCCGGTCGCCTGGCAGACCGGCATGAACGGCACCATGTTCCAAAGCACCGGCCGCTACCTCCAGCGCGCGACCGACTTCCGCTCGGTCATGGGTTCCCTGGTCCGTGACCACCTGGGCGCGAGCCAGGAGCAGCTCAATCGCATCATCCCCGGCTACGCCGTTGCCGGGGAACGCCTTCAATCCGGTGGAACGCAGTCTGCGGACGGTGTTCGGGTCACCGGCGAACTGCCGTTGGTTTGAGCCGGTCGAGCCGGCGCCGCCAAACGACGGTGGCGCCGGCCCCGGACCTCAGTTGTTCTTGGGCAACCCCTCGAGGTGCCCGAGGTTCCGCACGGGCTCGAAGATCGACCGGACCTCGGCCAGCAGCTCCTGGTCGATCGGTTCCTCGATCCACCGGGCCCACTTCCGGATGTTCTCCGGGTTGGCGCTCCCGGCGATCGTGGAGGTGATTTCCGGATGGGCACACGAGAACTGGAGCGCCAGTTTCGCAATGTCCTCACCGCGGCCTGCACACAATGCCGCGGCCGCACGGGCCGCCGCCTTCACCTCCTCGGGCTCCTTCAGCCAGACCGGCAACGGCGCGTTGGTCAGCAGACGGGCGCTGAACGGTCCGGCGTTGAGTACTCCGACCCCCTTGCCCTTCAGATACGGCACCGTCTCGTCGACGAAGCGGGTGTTCTGCAGCGTGTACTGGTTGTAGCTCAGCACGCAGTCCACCGGGGTCTGGTCGCAGATGAAGCGGAAGATCTTCTGCGGATAGCCGCTGAAACCCAGGTGCCGCACCTTCCCCTTCGCCACCGCTTCCCTCAGCGCCGGAAGGGTCTCGTCCACGATCTGCTGCATCTCGACGAACTCGATGTCGTGGCAGAGGACGATGTCCAGGTGGTCGGTGCCCAGTCGATGCAGCGAGACGTCGATGGACTCGGCAACCCGCTTCGCGGAGAAGTCGAAGTGTCCCAGGTCGTAACGCCCCAGCTTGGTGCAGAGCGTATAGGAATCACGCGGCACCCCCTTCAAAGCGATGCCCAAAAGGACCTCGCTCATGCCGCGGCCGTAGAACGGAGATGTGTCGATGAAGTTCAACCCGCAGTCGAGGGCGACCCGCACGCTCCGCAGGGCCTCGTCGAGGCTCACGCTGCGGAACTCCTGGCCCAACGAACTGGCTCCGAATCCGAGCACCGGCAGGTGGAGGCCGGTCTTTCCCAACGGTCGAGTTTGCATGCCGGATCATGCGGAGGGGCCTCGCCGTGGGGCAAGGCCTCTCCGCCTGACGGACTCAACCCGGCCGCTCCCTACTCGTAGATGTCCCCGGCGGGCCGGGCCATCCTCCCCCACTTTTCCCAGCCGGAGATCGGATGCTCCTTCATGATTTCCTCCACCATGTAGAAGTCCACGCGGTCCTTGGTCGCCGCACGGACCCGGGCCACCGACGACGGAGCCACCGGGGCCAAGTCGTTGCCGAAGGATTGGCGAACGTAGGTCAGGACCCCGGCTGCCTCCTCGTCGGTCAGCATGCCCGCGAAGCCCAGCATCGGAGGAACGCCGTTGGTCGGGCCGAACCGTTGCCCACCGATTTCAAGCGGACCCCAGAGCCCCTTCAGGACCACCTTGACCAGGCGTTCCTCGTCGGCGAGCCACGGATTGCCGGCCACGTTGAGGGGCGGATAGACGCCGGGAACACCGGTGCCGGCGGACTGGTGGCAGGTGGCGCAATGCGCGTCGCGGTGGAAGACCTCCTTTCCGAGCAGGTAGAGCTTCTGGTCGCCCTCGGAGAGCTTCCGGGTCGGTCCGTACTCCTTCTTCTCGGCCGGCACAGGCGATCCCAGCTTCATCCGCCCCGCGAGGTACTCCTGCGCGTTCGGATTGTCGGCGACAACGGAGGGCGATGCCTTCACCAACGCTTCCACGTCGTCCTTGAGCGTGGTCTGCAGCATCTGACGGGTGACCGGGATCATCCACTTGTCGAGAGGTTGGCGCAGGCCATCCAGGATCACGCGCGCGCCCAGCTCGTTGTCCAACCACGAGGCCGCGACCATCGCCTCGAGTCGGACCCGCGGATGCGGATCATTGACCGCCTGGCGATAGAACGAGGCGACCTCGGTAAGCCGGTAGCCCGCGTGCCGGAGCACCTGCACGGCGGCCGCGCGCGCCTGGTGGGCCTTCGCGTTGAGGCAGGCCCGGAGGATGCCCACATCGGGCTGGTTCTGCGACCACGTCGCCCAAAGGGCCTCGCAAAGATGGTGCTCATGGCGCGCATCCGAACGGTCCAGCTTCGTGGCCCAGGCCTTGACCGCGGGAAGCACCTCGGAGGCGGGGCGCCCCCGCAATTCGCGACGCGCCCGATAACGCGTCCGGTACTCGGGCGACTTCAACGCCTCAAGCAGCTCAGGAAGGGCGGCTCCCGCGACACGGGTCGGCTTGACCAGGGGACGAGACGGATAGGTGACCCGATACACGCGCCCATGGTCGTGATCCCGGTTCGGATCGCGGGCGTTGTGCTGCATGTGCCCGATCAGGGCGTTGTGCCAGTCGATGAAGTAGAGGGACCCGTCCGGAGCAAATTCGAGGTCCACCGGACGGAAGTTCGGGTCGCTCGAACTGATCAGGTCGCCGGCCAAGGCGCCAGTGAAGCCCGATCCGTCCTCCCGTACCGAACTGAAGTTGATGCCGAGGAAACCGATGCTGTTGCAGGTCATGAACTGACCCTGACGGTCCTCCGGGAAATGGCGGGAAGACACGAACTCCGACCCCGAGGTCGGCCGCGACCGTTTCGGCACGTACTCGCCAGCGCGGTCGATCTCGACCCCGTACGGCATCTTCGCCGAGATCGGCAGCGCCCAGTAGTTCTCCCCGCTCGAGGCGTCCGACAGCACACATTGCTCCCAATCATCGAAGGCGATGCCCCAGGGATTGTTGACGTCGGACTGGATGAACCTCTCGAGCCGGAAGTTCTTGGGATCAAAGCGCCACGCGCCGCCGTCGTTCACCCGCCTTGGTCCATAAGGAGTCTCCACCTGGCTGTGGAGGAATCTTCCTTCCAACAGGTAGAACGCACCGGAGGCGTCTGCGCTGTAGGCCGAGATGGCGTGATGCGTGTCGTGGGTGTCGAATCCATGCATCAGGATCTCCATCCGGTCGGCGACGTCGTCGTGGTTGTCGTCGACCAGCAGGCACAGGTTCGGCTCCTGCGAGAGATAGACGCCTTCCGGGGCCAACTCGAAACCGATCGGCAGATGAAGACCCCGGGCGAAGATCTTCTGCGTGTCGGCCTTCCCGTCGTTGTCTGTGTCCTCGAGGATCAGCAGCTTGTCGTCGGGTCGCGGGTCGCCCGGCTTGAAATGCGGATATGAGGGCATCACCGCGACCCAAAGGCGCCCACGGTTGTCGAAGGACATCTGCACCGGGTTCTTCAGGTCGGGAAACTCCTTCTCGGAGGCGAAAAGCTCGACCTTGTAGCCGGGCATCACCGTCATCTTCTCGATGGCCTTCGTGCCGTCCAGGTACTCGACCGGACGACGGAAGTTGGTGGGAACCGGAGGCAGTTCGCCCGTGTCGGAATCGTTCACGAGGAGGTCGGTCTTCTTCCCGGCCACGACCTCGTGGATCAGGGTGTCCCTCCTTGCCGTCATGGCGCGCGACTTCAGGATCTCGTGGGGATAGTTCTGCGGACCGAACGGATCGTAACGCTGGCCGTGCGTGTGGACGCCGTTCACCAGGTTGTAGTCGTTGTTCCAGAACCAGTCCTTTTCCCGGACGGCCGCAAGAACCTTGTCCGCCCCCCCCTTGGCCCGTCGCGGCGCCTTGCCGTAAGCGGCCTCCGAGATGAGTCCGGCGATCTCGACATAGCCCGCCTCGGTCGGAGCGAAGCCGTTGATCGTCAGCGGCCCCTGGCCCGGGCGGGTACCGCGTAGACGCGTCGGTGTGAAGAGGTCGACGAGGGTGAGTCCCCGTTTCTTCGCCACCGACCGCATCGCTTCGGTGTACAGGGCAAGGTTCTCGTTTTCCTTCCTGCCGTTGGGAAGGTCGCGGCTGCCCGACAGATCTTCGAAGGCGATCGGCGAGACCAGCACCAACCGAGGCGCCGCGACGCCATTGTACGCCTTGGTCAGAGTGTGCGAGACCCAGGCGTCCAGTTCCGCCTCGAAATTGGCAACCCCAGCGGGGCCGTCGAAGGATTCGTTGTACCCGAAAAAGGCCAAGATGGTGTCCGCCTTCAGGTGGGTGAGCCACTGGTCCGGCGTCGGGAAGAATCCCTTGCCGAAGTGCGACTTCAGCTCCGGGTGGAACTTGTCCGCACCGGGAAAGGCCCACTGCGAAACCCGCGACGGGTGCGGCCGGAACCCCGGGGTGTCCCCG
>CAIYXO010000468.1 GCA_903930165.1 uncultured Verrucomicrobiota bacterium
GGAGTTGGACGACTACACCTACCGGGTCGCCGGATGTGTCGGGGAATTCTGGACCCGGCTCTGCCGCAAGGCGGTCTTTCCCGACGCGCGGATCGACGACGCGAGGCTGCTCGAGGATGGGGTCCGCTTCGGCAAGGGCCTCCAGTTGGTCAACATCCTGAGGGATCTGCCGCGGGACCTGCAGGCGGGTCGCTGCTACCTCCCTGCCGGCGAGCTTGCGGAGGTGGGATTGTCGCCGGCGCACCTGCTGGATCCCTCGCGATCCGATGCGGTGCGCCCGGTGTACCGTCGATGGCTGGACCTGGCGGAGTCCCATCTGGACAGCGGTTGGCGCTACACGACCTCCGTGCCGCGTTCGTGTGTCCGGGTGCGCCTGGCCTGTGCCTGGCCGGTGTTGATCGGCATCCGGACCACCGGACTGCTGCGGGACGGTCCCGTTCTCGAGCCGGGGCAACGGATCAAGTTGGGCCGGGGAGCCGTGCGGGGGATCCTTTGGTCGTCGGTATGGAGGCTTCCGTTCCGCGGCCTCTGGGAAACGCAGTTCACAAACCAGAGACGTCCCTCCAGATCCCAGGCGTCATGATCTCGAGGCCGCCCAGTTCGCGTTGGTGGACAAGGGTGGCCAGCCATCTCAGGACCTTCGTGCTCGCCTATCTGGTGCTGATCTCCGGACTGGTCTTCAGCGGGGTCCTTTCCGGTTCCCTGCGAAGCCAATACCAAAGGCGTGAGGAACAGTTCTTCCGTCAGAAGTCCGAGGAACTCCTCGGGCGCATCGATTCGGTGCTGCTGTCCTACGAGGTGTTTCTGCGGGGTGTCGCGGGTTACTTCTCCTCCAGCCAGCATGTCGCCCCGTTCGAGCTGGAGGCCTACCTCCGGACCGCGATCGGCCATCTCACCAACGGCGTCCTGCTCGACATCGGGTTTGCGGAACGGGTGGGGACGAACGACATCGCCGACCACATCGAACGGATCCGAAGCGCCGGCGACCCCGGATACTTCATCCAGCGCCCTGAGGGCGCCGTGGCTGGCGGCCATGTCTATCCGATCACCCAGATCAGCGATTTCGATGGCCGAGCGATCCGTGCGATCGGTTGGGATCTTGGGCAGGATCCCGGCCGGTTGGATGTCCTTCGGTCCGCGGTCCGGACGCGGAACCTCGCCGCCTCAGGGCCGATTCCGCTCCATCGGGACCTCAGTTCCAACTCGCTGCAGGGTGTGCTGGCGGTGCTTCCGGTGTTCGTCCAACCGCCGGACGCCCAGGTGGAGACCAACTCCCATCCGGTGGGGTTCGTCTTCGGCTCGATCCTGACGGATCAGCTTTGGAGGCCCTATCGGCGAGGCCTCGATGGCGTCCAGTTCCGGATCCTGGTGGATTCCAATCCTGCGGCGGTCCCGGTGTTCTCCTCCGCCGGTGACAAGGGGGATCCGATGCGTTCCATGGTGGCCACCCTGGAGAGGCTGGGACGGCGTTGGCGGGTCGAGTTCTTCGATTCGCCGGCGTTCACCGAGCAGTTCCATTCGCCGCTCCCGGGAGTGGTCCTCGCGGTGGGGACCGCGTTCACGTTGGTGCTCTCCGTCGTGGCGTCGATCCTCGCCCTCCGGCGCAGGGATGCGGAGTCCTCCGCGTTGAGGATCGGGGAATCCGAATCGCGGGCCCGCGCGGCCCTGGCGGAACTGGCCGAGCGCGAGCGTCAGATCGCCGACGAGCGCGACCGCCTGGCGGTCACCCTGAAGTCCATCGGCGACGCGGTGATCACCACCGATGTCGACGGACGGATCCTTTCGCTGAACCGGGCTGCCGAGAACCTGCTGGGGCGCAGTGAACGCGAGGTGCTTGGCGTGGAGGTCTCCAGGATCCTGAGCCTGCGACATCGGGAGTCGGGGCAGCCATTCCTGGAACTCGGTGTGCGGCTGCGGGGAGTCACGGAGTCCGACCTGATCCCCGGATTCTTCCAGTTCGCGCGGGAAGGACACCAGGAACGGACCCTGGTCGTGGCGCTGTCGCCGCTCCGTGCCCGCCGGGCGGGTGCCGAGGGACGTGTGGTGGTGCTCCGGGACCTGACCGAGAGGCGGCAATTGGAGGAGGAGCAGATCCGGGCCGGGCGCCTGGAGTCGGTGGGATTGCTGGCCGGCGGCATCGCGCACGACTTCAACAACTACCTCACCGCAATCCTCGGCAACCTCTCCCTGGCACGGGACTCGAGAGGGAAGGACCTCGAGAACCTGCTGGAGCGGACGGAGCATGGCGTGCGCCGGGCCCAGCGGCTGACCCAGCAGCTCCTGACCTTCTCCAAGGGCGGGGCGCCGGTGGTGCGGCCGACCGACCTGCGGGAGCTGGTTCGGGACACGGCCGAGTTCGCCGTCCGGGGCGCCACGGTCCGTTGCGAGTTCACGATCGAACCCGGGCTATGGACCACCGCGGTGGATCCTGCGCAGATCTCGCGTGTGATCCAGAACCTCACCGTCAACGCGTCGCAGGCGATGACCGGGGGCGGGGTCATCCACATCGGGATGTCGAACATCGGTGCGATGCCCCGGCTCGGAGACGGACGCTACGTCAGGGTCTCCGTCGCCGACGACGGGCCCGGGATCGCCCCCGCCCAGATGGCCCGGATCTTCGAGCCGTACTTCAGCACGAAGTCCGGCGGTTCCGGCCTCGGCCTGGCCACCGCCTTTCGCATCGTCCGGCAGCATCGGGGGGACATCGTGGTCCGTTCGGAACCGGGTCGTGGGGCGACCTTCGACGTCTTCCTTCCGGCCACCGACGAGGTGCCCGTGCCGGAGGTCACGGTGCCGGGCAAACCGGTCCGTGGCATCGGGCGGGTGCTGGTCATGGACGACGAACAGGCGATCCGGGACGTGGCGAGGGCGATGCTCCGTCGCCTGGGTTATGAGGTCGAATGCGTCGCCAACGGGACGGATGCCGTCCAGCTCTACAGGGAGGCCATGGACCACGGGAAGCGGTACGACGTCGTTCTGCTCGACCTGACCATCCCGGACGGCCTTGGCGGGATGGAGACGGTTGAGATGCTCCGCAAGAGCGATCCCGAGGTCGTGGCGGTGGTCTCCAGCGGCTATTCTGTCGATCCGATCATGGCGGACCACACCCAACACGGCTTTGCCGGGGTGCTGCCCAAGCCGTACCGGTTGGACGAAATGGCCCAGGTGATGGACCGTGTCCGGCGTCGATGAAGGTACTGATCACCGGTGGAACCGGATTTGTGGGTCGTTCGATCTCCCGTGGTCTCTCGGAGGCCGGAATCCCGCACCGCTTGCTATCCCGTCGCGGAGTGGGGTTGGGTGGCCTTTCCGAAGGGTTCGCCGGCTCGATCCTCGACCGTGCTTCGGTGGACCGTGCGCTGGTCGGCTGTGACCGGGTGATCCATCTGGTGGGGATCATCTCCGAGGCGCCGGGCCAGACCTACGAAGGGGTTCACGCCGATGGAACCCGCCGGGTGCTGGAAGCGGCCCGGGCCGCGGGGGTGCGCCGAAGGGTCCACATGAGCGCGTTGGGAACACGATCCGACGCCGCGGCCCGCTACCACCGCAGCAAATGGGAGGCGGAGCAGTCGGTGAGGTCCTCGGGTCTGGATTGGACGGTGTTCCGCCCGTCGGTGATCTACGGGAAAGGCGACGGGTTCGTGAACCTGTTCGCGGCGATCGGACGGTGGTCGCCGTTGGTTCCCGTGGTCGGGAGCGGCCGATCCCGGCTCCAGCCTGTGGACGTCGAATCGGTGACGAGGTGCTTCGTCCGTGCCACGGTGGAATCCCTTGGGATCGGTGAAACGATGGACGTGTGCGGTCCGGATCCGCTGACCTTGAGGGAGATCCTCGACGAGATCGATCGGGCAATGGGGCGGCGACGCCTCCGGCTGATGGTTCCACGGCCGGTTGCTTGGGGGCAGGCCCGGTTCCTTGAGTGGCTTTTCCCGTCCGTGTTCCGGCAGGCGCCGCCGCTAAATCGGGATCAGATCCTCATGCTGGACGAGGACAATGTCGGGGATCCGCTTCCGGCGAGGCGTCTGTTTGGGCTTCGCGAAGAGAGCTTCGCAGACGGCCTCGCTCGGATGTTTGGAGATGGGGCGATCAAGAGGTCTTCTTGATCCGGATGCCGCCGCCACTGGTGCGCAGGTGGACCTTCGGACCGCCCCCGTTGACCTGGCCGCGGAGTTCGTCGCGTTCCCGCTTTTCCGGAGACGCCACCGGGAGTTCGCTCGAGACGCCGCCTCCCGAGCTTTCGGCGTCGAGGTGGAACTTGGCATCCGAAGCGGTGCGTACGGTGATGCCGCCGCCGGACGTCTCCAGGTGGACGTCGCCGGGGAGGGGCGAGGGGAGTTCGGCCTGAATGCCGCCGCCGCTGGTAGAGCCGTTGAGGGCGCCGCCGACCTTCTCCAGCACGATGCCGCCGCCGGAGGTGTCGACGGTCGCGGGGCCGTTGAAGTTCCGCACGGAAATCGGACCGCCCGAGGTGTCGGCATGGAGGGAACCGCCGCCGCCCTTGACCTCGATACCGCCTCCCGAGGTGTCCACGTGGATCTCGCCCACGCTGTCGTCGACATGGATGCCGCCGCCGGAGGTGTCTCCGTGGATGGGACCGCGGATCCTGGAGAATCGGAGGGAACCTCCCGAGGTGTCGGCCTTCACCAGGCCCTCGACATCGGCGACCGAGATCGGCCCGCCGGCGGTGTCGAGTTCCAGCTTGAAGCGCGGGGGCACTGAAATCTTGAGTTTGGCCTCGGTGCGGCGGTTGCGGAGGATATTCCAGCTCCATTGTCCACCGCCGGCGTCCTTCCGCGTCGCCGTGAAGACCAGCGTGTCACCTTCCGCGGAGATGCGGATGGGACGGTCCTCGAGGAAGTCGGCCTCCTTCTTCCGGTTGCCCATGGAGATCCGGCGCAGGGAATCGAAGACCACTTCGCTGGTGGAGTTCGTGGAGACCTCGATGCTCCCGAACTCGATCCTCACCTTCAAGGTGCCACCGGGAGCGGCGGGCACACGGTGGAGCAACACCTCCTCGGTGTTCGTTTCACTCGTGCGGACCGTGGGAGTGAATTCGGTGGCGAGCAATCGGGGGGGCATCGTCGCCAGCAAGGCGAGAAGGGTCGATGCGGAGAGGATGTTCCTGACGGGAGGCATGGTGGGTCTGGGTGGCTCCGATGGACACGAAATGTCCCGGGCGCACGTAGGTGTTGAGTTTCTCGCGCTTCAGCGATATTGGCATGAACGGTTGAGGGCCGATGGCGGCTCCGCAGGTCCAACTCCGGACGTGGACCAACAATCGAATCCACGTACGGTCCATGCGGGGTGTCGCCATCGGCCCTATCCGTTTACCCGCCAGATTACCGGGCTTCGAATCAAGGCTTCGGAGCAATCCTCGAGGGGCTGGCCCCTTTTCCTCAGTTCGAACTCCCGGTTCCCTGACAAACCACCAGACCGGCGTTTCGGACTCCCGGAACAGCCGTCTGTTCAACAAGCGGCCACGGGAATCGGTAAACGGACATTCCCAACACCCGGTACTACGTCCCGGGGTTTCAGGAAGTTTGGATTATCTTGAGGTGTCTTTCAGCCGCCAGGTTTGAACTGGGTGAAACGTGTGCACAATGAACCAGGGTGGTGGACCGGTTCCCCTCTGTTTCAGGGCTTTTGGGCAGGGGAGAAGCGATTGGATCGCCGGACCGCAGCTATGGAGGGCGGAATACGGAATGGGCGACTACTTGGACCGATTCGCCGCATCCGTTCTTGAAAAGGGTGCAGGATTTGCTTACATTTTTCCGGTCCGGGCTTCTAGGGAATCCGGAACGCACCGGGATTTCCCGGTCACAGGAGGTCATGAATCGCAAATACAGTTGGTCAGCACTCGTCATTGGCGCCGGACTCGCCGGTTCAGCCCAGGCACAGAGCCAGCTGAGCACCTACAATCTCATCGTCCGCAACACTTTGTATCAGGCGAATCATGTTTATGGGCGAGTGATGGCCCAGAACATCGACACGCGTTCCAGCAGCGGCAACTCGGGGCAGAACATCGAGATCGGGTCCCGTTTGGGCGCTGCGAATTCGGATGGAATCACGCCGATTCCTTCGCAAAGCACACCGAGTTTGTTGGTTGGCAACCGGATTCGCACCGATTCCGGGGATGTCATCCGGCTCATGAACGGAAGCGCGTTCCTCGATCAGAATTCTTCCGACGCACCGGCTACCCCGATTGACCTTCAGCAGTCCTCAAACGGAGCCACCATCCAACGGGCTTCGCCGATTGGCACGGCCCAGCAGGGAACCTTTGATGCGGTGTACAATTCCGTGGTGACCGAGGCGTCGACCTACAGCGGCTACACCGCGAATGCGACGACCGCCACATCCGGCACACGGACCACTTTCACCATTCCGGCCTCCACTTCGGTCCGGCAGGTCGTCTTCAACCTGACTTATTCCCAAGCTGACGCGATTTTCGAGACCCAGAATGCGGAGGTCCAGTTCGACCTCAATGGTCGTCAGGTCAGTTCCTTGGATTTCATCATCGTAAACATCGCCGGCTTCACCAGCGAGAACTTCAACTCGCAGGTCAACTTCCTTGGAAGCATCACGAGCGACGTGAACCTGCGTTCCCGCGTTCTCTGGAATTTCCATGAGGCGGACGAAGACATCGAGTTGAACAGGAACTGGTACGGTTCGATCTTGGCCCCCGAGGCCAGACTGACGGGCAATTCGAACCTCGACGGTTCTGCGGCCGTGAAGAATGTCCTCTTCAATGCCGAGATCCACGGGCCTGCTTGGGCGGGTGTTCCCGAGCCTTCCACCTACGCTGCGATCACCTTCGTGGCTGCCGTCGGCGGAATGACGGTCTGGCGTCGGCGTCGTGCGTCGAAGGCCTGAGAAACCGGGCCCGGACCATTTCACATCACCGGCCGAGGGCTTCTCAGAGCCAGCGGCTGGCGAGGTTTCTCTCGGCCGCCTTCAGGCGTTCCGTGTTGAGCCC
>CAIYXO010000469.1 GCA_903930165.1 uncultured Verrucomicrobiota bacterium
CGCGACAACCAGGCCGTCGTCGCCTCGCCACCGGCGAGCAGGCGCTCCCGGATGGCGTCGGACACCGCGGCGTCCTCGTCCGCCAACAACGTCAGCAGCGCCTGCTGACGCTCCGGCGTCGGCGTCGGTTCCGACGGCCTCTCGGGCTGGTGGGCGGGTTCCATCGGGGGCGGTCCCGTTTCTGGGTCAGTCGAACATCTTGCCGGGGTTCAGGATGCCGTTGGGGTCGAGTTCCCGACGCAGGGCCCGCATCACGCGGATCTGCGCATCGCCCAGGAACGCCGGCAGGAACTCCTTCTTCGCCACGCCGACGCCGTGCTCGCCCGTGATGGTGCCTCCAAGCCGGATCGCCTCGTCGAAGATCTCCCGGAACGCGTGGTGCACCCGCGCCATCTCGTCGGCCTTCCGCTCATCCGTCAGGAAGGTCGGATGGAGGTTGCCGTCGCCCATGTGTCCGAAGGTCCCGATCCGGAGACGGTGCCGCTTGGCCACCCCTTCGACGAACCGGATCATCCGCGCCAGTTCGCTCCGGGGCACGGTCGCGTCCTCGAGTATGGTGGTCGGCGCCACCCGGGCCAACGCGCTGAACGCCGATCTCCGCGCTGTCGCCAACGCCGTGGCTTCCGCCTCGTCCGCGGCGATCCGGATCGAGTCGCTCCCGTTTCGGCGGGCGATGTCGGCCATCTGCGCCGCCTCGTCGGCGACCTGCGCCGGATGGCCGTCGGTCTCCATCAGCAACAACGCCTCGCAGTCGGGCAGCCCGATCTTCGCGAAGTCCTCCACGCAACGGATCGTCGTGCGGTCGAGGAACTCCAGCGTGCAGGGGATGATCTTCGCCGCGATGATGTCGGAGACCGTCTGCGCCGCGGAGTCCATCGCCGGGAAGGTGGCGATCAGCGTGCGCTTCGCGGCGGGCTTCGGGATGAGACGCAGCAGGATCCGGGTCATCACGCCCAACGTGCCCTCGCTGCCGACGAACAGGTCCTTCAACGAATAGCCGGCGACGTCCTTCACGCACTTGTTGCCCGTCTTGAGGATCTCGCCGTCGGGCAGCACCACCTCCAGGCCCATGACGTAGTTGCGGGTGATGCCGTACTTCAGGCCGCGGAGCCCGCCGGAGTTCTCTGCGACGTTTCCGCCCAGGGTGCTGATGCGCATCGAGCCCGGGTCCGGCGGGTAGAAGAGCCCCACGGCCGCCGCGGCCTCGGCGACTTGCACGGTGGTGACCCCGGGTTCGACCTCCATGGTGAGGTTGGCGGCGTCCACCTCGAGGATCCGGTTCATCCTCACGGTGCAGAGCACGATGCAGTCGGGCACCGGCAGCGAGCCGCCGCTGAGTCCGGTGCCGGAGCCGCGGGTGACCACGGGCACGCGGCGGCGGTTCGCCAGCTGGAGGACCCAGCGGATCTCCTCGGCCGAGGAGACGAACACCACGCAGCCGGGCATCTGGGAAAGGGCCGCGGTGCCGTCGAAGGAGTAGGGGATGAGGTCCTCGGGCGAAGTCAGCAGGGAACCCGGCCCGAACCGGCCGTGGAGTTCCTGGAGGACATCGGATGACAGCGGCATGTGTGGACCAACACTGGCCCCGACCGGATCGGATTCAAGGCCGCAGGCACATCGGCTCGCGGCCGTGGACGCCGACCCACGGAAACCGTCCCGATCCACACGGCGGTAACCCCTGGGAAGGCGCAGGCGGAGCCGCGCCCTCTTCACGCCCTTGGTACCCTTGGTTGTGAACTCCTTTCCCACCCTCCTGCGAACGCACGCGTAGGAGACGAGGTGACGAGACTCAAACTGAGGAGAGCCATAGCCCCCATGACGTCGCCTCCCATGAAAGCACGTTTGGATCCGAGGTGCCGGACCATGGTCAGCGATCGGGAACGGAGGGACGGGGAAGGGAGAAGGGGGAAAAGTGGTGTCCCGACCAGGA
>CAIYXO010000470.1 GCA_903930165.1 uncultured Verrucomicrobiota bacterium
CCAACCGCCTCATGTTCGCATCGCCCTCTCACGACCTGAGCCGGGTCGTAGGCACCCGCGGCATCCTCCCGACGGTCATGGAACTGGCCCCGGCCGAATCCGAGAAACCCTGATCCATCCAGGGCCGCCAGGGCTTCCTGGCATCCGGGATTCCTGGGCGGCGATACCGGATTCCCGGCAGAGGCCCCGAAGGATTCTGGATGGTCTTGGAATCCGGGGCATGTCGGCCTCCCAAGGCAGGAGGCCGGTTGAAGACCTGGGGAGAAGGCTCCCGTGGGACGGCTGTGCCTGCGATTCCAGATTTCCAGCGGCTTGGCGGCTGGGCGGGGCCGTCCCTTCGGCGGACGTCCGGGCAGGATGCCCGGTTCCCCTTCTCCGCCCCCCCGCGTTCCCGGTTGAGGAGGCGTCGCTTACGGAACAGGATCCGTCCCCCATGAAACCGTTGTTCCTGATCCTTGCGATCGTCGGACTCGCTGCCTCCGGTTGCCGCACATCCACGAATGGCGTCCGCGCCGTCTCCGGTTCGCAGACTCGGAACCGCCTGACTCAGGAGGTCCGGACGACCCGCGAACTGGGCTACCTGCTCTACATGCCGAAGGGCAAGGCCCCTTCGCCCGATGGCAAATGGCCCCTCGTCCTCTTCCTCCACGGCGCCGGCGAACGCGGCTCGGACCTCGCCCAGGTCGCGGTGCATGGGCCTCCGAAGCTGGCCGCCTCCGGCAAGGACCTGCCCTTCATCCTCGTCTCGCCGCAATGTCCGCCGGGAGAGGTCTGGGACGCCCGACAACTGGTCGCATTGCTCGACTTCCTGCAGTCCTCGCTGCCGGCGGATCCCCGGAAGACCTACGTCACCGGCCTCAGCATGGGCGGTTACGGAACCTGGGACCTGATCTCCCGCCACCCCGGGCGCTTCGCCGCGGCCGCACCGATCTGCGGCGGTGGCGAGAGCATCCGCCTCCTGTTGCTGGAACCCGCCCAACGCGAGGCGTTGAAGACGCTTGCGGTGAGGGTCTTCCACGGCGGCAAGGACGGCGTGGTCCCCCTGGAGGAAAGCCGCCGCATGGTGGAGGCCTTCCGCAAGGCCGGCTGCAGCGGGATCTCGCTGACGGTGTATCCCGACGCGGGACACGACTCCTGGTCCGAGACCTATTCCGACGCGGGATTCTTCCCGTGGCTGCTCTCCCACTCGCGATGAGTCGGACAGCCGTTTCCGATTCCTGATCTCGTGTTCAGGATTCACGCGCCCCAGCTCCCTGCTCAAAGCTCTTTGCCCCGAGATGACCCGCACGACACTCGCCGCCATCGCCTCCGGTTCCGGTTCCTTCTCCATCGAGGAGATCGAGGTCGCTTCCCCCGTCGGGGACGAGGTCCTCGTCGAGATCCGCGCCTCGGGGCTCTGCCACACCGACCACGCGTCGCTCGGCTGGAAGCGGCCGCTGGTGATGGGGCACGAAGGGGCCGGCGTGGTCCTGGAGACGGGACCAAACGCCACCTCGGTGAAGCCCGGCGACCGTGTGGTGCTGAACTGGGCGATCCCCTGTGGCGGCTGCCGGCAATGCCGGCTTGGTTCGGCGGTGCTGTGCGAGGTGAGCCGGCCGGCACATGTGATGTCGCCGTCCGCGGCCCACGCCCACGCCGAAGGCACCAGGTGGCGCGGCAACCCCGTGGACCGTTCGTTCAACCTCGGGACGCTTTGCGGCCTCGCACTGGTCCGCCAGGCCGCGGTGACGCGGCTCGAAACCGAGGTCTCCTTCGAGGCGGCGGCGATCGTCGGCTGTGGCGTGATGACCGGATTCGGCTCGTCGGTGAACGTCGCCCGGGTCCAACCCGGGGACACCGTGGCCGTGGTCGGCTGCGGCGGGGTCGGACTGAACGTGATCCAGGGTGCCAGGGTCGCCGGCGCCTCGCGCATCGTCGCCCTCGACCTCCACGCCTCGGCGCTCGATCGCGCCCGACGCTTCGGGGCCACGGACGTCGTCCAGGTGGAACGGGACGACCCCGAACTCGAGAAGGCGGCCGCCGGACTTCACCGGATCCTCGGCGGCGGGGCCGACCACGCGTTTGAGGCGACCTCGATCCCGCGCCTGGCCTTCGCCCCACTGAAGCTGGTACGCGACGGCGGCCAGGCGTTCCAGGTGAGCGGCATCAACGACGCGGTCACCGTTCCGATGCCGCTGTTCATGTGGAACAAGCGGTACTCGACCCCGTTGTACGGCGGCTGCGTCCCGGAGCGGGATTTCCCAAGGATCTTCGCACTGCACGCCTCCGGCGAACTGCTGCTCGACGAACTGGTTTCCCGCACCTACCGGCTTGAGGAACTGGGATCGGCCTTCGATGACATGCTGGCGGGCCGCCTGGCCAAGGGCGTGGTCCGGTTCGGCGGCTGAGCCGCATCGACGCGGAAGGGACCGGCAAGCAAATCCGGCGCCCCGGAAGCTTGGCGTTCCGCGCTGGGATCCAATGGCGCCCGGATGGGACCTTCGGCCGAAGTTCAAAACCAAAGGTGCGCAAGGAGGGAAGAACTTCCGGGGCATGGAGTCCCGGCTTCAGCCGGACTTGCCCATTCCCGCCTCATGCGCGTCGGAACTCAGATGGCGCCGCGTCGGCGACAAGGCCCCCACATTCTCGGGAATGCCCATGCCGGCGTGGTCGGTCGCCGATGTCCGCCTCGAGAATCCGTGGAGGCCGTGCGTCTCCGCACGGCGCAGATTCGTTCACGTGGAAGCCTCCCAGTTTCGGACCGGCGGAATCCGGGACTCCATACCCCCGGGATTCCTCCGCGAACTCCGCGGCTCGACGTGCGTCTTCCTCAGGTCTCCCGGCGCTCCACTCCGCGTGGGAAAGGAAAAGGCCGGCCCGCGGCATTGCGGGACGGCCCGGAAACGGACTCCGTCGGAAGCTCAGGCGAGCAGTTCGGCGACGAGGGACTTCTCCTCCTTCAGCTCGTTCTCGGTGGCGACGATCTTGGAGCGGCTGAACTCGTCCACGGGCACGTTCGGGATGATGCCCCAGCCCTTGCCGCAGCTGCGGATGGGGAAGGAGTAGATCAGGCCCTTCTCGATGCCGTAGCTGCCGTCGGACTCGACGGCGACGCTGAAGCAGTCGTCGGGATGGGTGGCCGTGGTGAGGGCGCGGACCGTGTCGACGACCGCGTTGGCGGCCGAGGCGGCGGAGCTGAGGCCGCGGGCCTCGATGATGGCGGCACCGCGCTTCTGGACCGTCGGGATGAAGGTGTCCTTGAACCAGGCCGGCTCGTTGATGACCTGGGTCGCCGGGCGGCCGCCGATGCGCGCGTTGGCGAAGTCGGGGAACATCGTGGAGCTGTGGTTGCCCCAGATGGCGAGGTTGCTGACCTGGGTCACCGGCACGCCGGCCTTGCGGGCGAGCTGCGAGGAGGCGCGATTCTGGTCGAGCATGGTCATCGCGAACCAGCGGTCCGACGGGATGTCCTTGGCCGAGTTGCGGGCGATGAGGCAGTTCGTGTTGCAGGGATTGCCGACCACGAGCGTGCGGATGTCGGAGGCGGCGTTGCGCTGGATGGCCTGGCCTTGGCCGGTGAAGATGCGGCCGTTGATGCCGAGCAGGTCCTTGCGCTCCATGCCGGCCTTGCGGGGCACGCTGCCGACCAGCAGGGCCCAGTTCACCCCGCGGAAGCCCTCGTCGAGGCTGGCCGTCGGGACGACGCCCTGGAGGAGCGGGAAGGCGCAGTCGTCGAGCTCCATCACCACGCCGTTGAGCGCCTTGAGCGCCGGCTCGATCTCGATGAGGTGGAGGATCACGGGCTGGTCCGGACCGAACATCGCGCCGGAGGCGATGCGGAAGAGGAGCGAGTAACCGATTTGGCCGGCGGCGCCGGTGACTGCGACACGGATGGGAGTTTTCATAGGTAAGAGAAAGGCGCATAGCCACGCAGAAGCGGGGCGGGGCACGCAAGAAATGCTTTTGACGGCGAGCGCGCCGGCCGCGTTGGGAGGGAACCGTCGCGGCGGTGCGGCGCGAAGCGCCACGTCCGCGATCGGAGCTTGATGTCCCCGGGCCTGACGGTAGTGAAATCTGCCCGAAGCGAACACCCCGGTCGCTTTTCGCGCCTGATCACCGGATCCCCCCGAATGCCCATGCCCGATTCCGTCCCCACCCCAAATTGGCGCAAATCAGACCGCAGAATGCATGCCGGCAGAAACCTGACCGGCTGATGTCGTCTCCGCATCCGATTTTCCCCCACAAAGTAGAAGACCCCATGAAATCCCACCTCCCCGTTGCCCTGGGCCTCGTTTGGCTGAGCCTGGCCGCAGCTTCGATTCCAGCCAGCAACGCCGCGGAGGATGCCGCGACCAAGGCGTCCCGGGCGCAAACCGCCTCCCTCACCGGCCAGGTGAGCAACCTCTCGACCCAAACCTACCTGGAAGGCGCGGTGGTCGAAATCGCCGGCACGAACCGCAGCACCGTCACCGACCGCGAAGGTCGTTATCAATTCTATGGCATGCCGCCGGGTCCGGTGACACTGCTCGTGAACTTTTCCGGCCTGGACCAGCAGCGGATTCCGCTCGCCGTCGAGGCCGGTCAGACCGTGACGCGCAACGTCGAGTTGACGTCCTCCATCTATAAATTGGAAAAGTTCACCGTGGCGGGCGAGCGCGAGGGCACGGCGAAGGCGGAGGCGCTCCAGCGGCTGGCGCCCAACGTGAAGGCGATCGTGTCGTCGGATACGTTTGGCAATGTCGCCGACGGCAACATCGGGGATCTTCTCCAGCACATGGCCGGCATGACCGCCAATTACAATGGCGCCGATGTGCGCCAGGTGAGCATCCGCGGGGTGGGCGCCGACCTGAATTCGGTGACCATGGACGGGCAACAGGTCGCGAGCGCGCAATCGGCGGGCACCGGCCGGGCCTTCGAGTTTGAGCAGGCCTCCTTGGGCAATATCGAAACGATTGAAGTGACCAAGGCGCCCACGCCCGACATGAGCGGGGCTTCGATCGGCGGCAGCGTGAATCTCGTGAGCAAGAGCGCCTTCGACCGCACCGCCGGGCGGATTTTCAGCTACACGCTCGGCTTCGCGACGCGTGAAGTTCATTCCAGCCATGCGGCGAAATGGAAGCAGCCGGTCATCGGCTACGGGCCGTCGATGAATTTCCTGTATTCGGACGTCTTTGGGGAAAAAAGAAACATCGGCATAACGGTCACCGGCACGATGCACAGCCAGCCACCCAACACGGCGATCCGGAACGCGGCTTTCGAGCGCAACAACAATCCCGGGCCCGTGTTTGCCTACTCGGCAACGCGGACGGTCGCCGGCGCCACCCGCACCCGCCTGGCTTCCGGAGTCAAGTTGGATTACCGGTGGAGCGATCAGACCACGGTCTCGCTGAATACTTCCTATAATTTCTTCCACGAGAACAACCACACCTCCGCCAACGCCCTTACGACCGTCGGCGTGGCGACGGCCGCGACGCCCCAGGTCCTCGCCACGGTGGACGCGGCCGGAAATCGCACGGGCGGCGGATATATTCATCCAAACTACAGCAATGGGATCACCCGGGTGTACCCGCATCCCACGCTTTCGTTCAGCAACCTGTCCGTTGCGACCAACGACAAGGCGGGACGCACCTTCCTCGTTTCCCCGATGGTGCGGCATCGCTTTGAGGGGATGCAAATCGACTACAGTCTCAGTTACTCGAATGCCGCCACGTTCTACGATGTCTCGCACAAGGACGACAAATTCGACTCGCGGCCCAAAGGCACCGTGACGATGCGGCTGGGCAACATCGGTTGGACCGACGATCGCTCCAAGGATGTCACGCACCCGACGATTACCCAGACGGCGGGCCCGGATATGTATAACCTGGGCAATTATGGTTCGCTGCTCCTGGGCCAAACCGACCTGCGTGGCTTCGATCGGATCCTGGCGGCAAAGTTTGACCTGCGCAAGGAGCTGGCGCTGACGTTGCCGGCTTTCTTCAAGACGGGCTTCAACTATCAACGACAGGGTCGCAAGCTTTGGAGCGAAAACCGACGGTATAACTACGCGGGTGCCGACGGGGTCTTCGGCAACGCCGACGACAACCGAGACTTGGCGCAGTTTGTCGATACCACGGGCTATCATCGGGAGATCGAGGACAAGTACTTCAAATCCAACGGCGGCGTTCCGCCGTGGCCGAACCCCTATGGCGTGGCGCGGCATGCGAGCCTCTACCCGGAGCTGTGGAAGGAAGACGTGGCCTTTGGCGCCATGAATCATTATCAGTCCCTCCGGCTGGTGACCGAGTCGATCGGCGCGGCTTACTTCATGGGCAATGTCCGCCTGGGCCCGTTGGCCATCATGAGCGGCGTCCGGGTGGAGGAAACGCGCGTCGATGGCGAGGGCCCGCTCAACTATATATCGCCCGCCGAAAAGGCGCGCCGGGCTGCCTGGGTCGGAACCGTGACCGATGTGGAGCTGCGGCGTCGGGCGGAGGCACAGTATGGCGGTCGCAATACGGCCGAGGGCAAGTATCGCAATGTCTTTCCCGGCATCCACCTGAAGTACGAACCCTTTCCGGGCATGCTGGCCCGCCTGAGCTGGTCGACCGGCGTCGGCCGCCCCGCCTTCGGATCGATCATCCCGCTCGACACGGTCAACGACGACACCCTGCGGGTGACCCGGAACAATCCGGAGCTGAAGCCGCAGTACGGCAACAACTATGATTTCACCCTGGAGTACTATTTCAAATCCCAGGGCATGGTTTCGTTCGGCGCGTTCAAGAAGAAGATCGAGGACTATATCTATACAGACAGCAGCCTGATCATCGGCGATGGACCGAACAATGGCTTCGACGGGCAGTATGCCGGTTATGGTTTGACCACCCAGGCGAACGGCGGCTTCGCGAAGATCGAAGGCATGGAGTTC
>CAIYXO010000471.1 GCA_903930165.1 uncultured Verrucomicrobiota bacterium
AACTGCGGAGGAATCAGTCCCCGGTTGTTCACGTTCACCTGCCCCTGCGCGGCGAGACGGATGGCGGAAAGCAAACCCCAGATCAGGAGTGGAACCAGCTGGAGACAGCGAGGGACGCTGGGCAACAGGGTTTTCATGGCGGCTCGGCTTCGTCGGAGTCCAGACCCGCCGCTTCCCGAAGGAAAGCGGTTATTGGCGTCGTGGCGATGATTCCCACACGCACGTCGTAGGAGACGAGGTCACGAGGCTTGCCCGGATCACACGTGTCGGCAGTGTCCCGCGGAGGCCCGGACATGAACTACCATCTCCATCACCAGGGACAGGATCTCGGCGTCCACTCGGAGGAGGTTCTCCACCAACGGCGCGACGCGGGCGAACTCCCCGGCGAGGCGCTGGTCTGGCGCCCGGGCATGTCCCAATGGCAACCCTTGGACGAGGCCCTGCCCCGCGCCGATGCGCCACCGCCGATCGGCAACTCCCTTCCGCCGATGCTCACGGCCGACTCGGCTTCATCTCCGTCCGCCCTTGGCACCTCCGTCCCTTCCCGCACCCAGGGAGCCGCGTTCTGGATCACGGTGGCGGTGGCGATCGTGGTCGGCTTCACGGGAATGGTCCTCCTCGTCGCCGGCGCCGTGGCCACCAGCAAGCTCGGCCGGAAGGCCGCCGCCGCGGATTCCGCGACGGCGTCGGAAGGTGAAGACGAGGACGAGGACGCCGAGGCGGTGGCCGCGCGGCCAATCCTGGTCTCCACCAACTCGGAGACCTTCCTGGACTTCAGCCGACGCACCGAGGACTTCCGTCGCCGTCAATACCTCGAGGCCTACCGCCGTCATGGCGACCGCACCGCGCCGGGGTTCAAGGCCGGGGAGGAATTCATCGAATCCTGGTTCCGCACGGGATTCGGGACGCACACCCCGGAGGACGACTCCGGCTTCCTCGCGAAGGCCGACCTCATCGCGGGCGACGCGTCGGTCCGGGATCCCATCGTCCTGCTGGTCACGGCGGTCCGTTGTCCGGAGCAACACGAACGCATCCGGCGCTACCAGCGTGCGATCGACGCGTTCTCCGGGACGGAATACGGACCGTATCCCCGGTTCTTCGCGGTCGCCGACCTCGCCAAGATGCTTCCGGCCGAGGATTCCCGGACCGAACCCCTGCTGGAGAAGGCGGTGGGTCTCTTCGGGGAAGTGCTCGGGCCGGACGGCATCCGGCCGGACGAACAGGAGCAGTTGGGCGAGGTGCTGCTCCACGGCTGGGGCGACCGCCTGTTCCGCCGTCACGGTGACCGCATGAAGGACCAGGCCGCCGAGGCCGGCGAACCGTTCGCCTGGCTGGCCCTGTTGCTGGAAGGCGAATACCACATCCAACAGGCGTGGAAGGCGCGGGGTGGAGGCTACGCCGGCACCGTGACCCGGAAGGGTTGGGAAGGATTCAACGAACACTCGGAGTTGGCGGAGAAGGCCTTGGAAGCCGCGTGGGAACTGAACCCGGAACGCCCCCAGGCCCCGGCGCGGTTGGTCTACGTGAGCCTCGGACTCCACGGCATCGGGCGGATGCGCCTGTGGTTCGACCGGGCGCTGGAGGCGCGCATCGACTACCACGACGCGTGGACCCAGCTCCGTTGGGGCCTTCGGCCGCGTTGGCACGGGAGCGTGGACGCCCTCCTGACGCTCGGCCGGACGGCGGTCGCAACGGGACGCTTCGACACGGACGTGCCGAGGAAGCTCTTCGACTGCATCGAGGATGCCGAGTCGGAGGCGAATCCGGCGCCGGGACGTCGTCTGTTGACCCGGGCCGACATCTGGGACGACCTGGAGAAGATGTACCGCGGCTACATCGCGAACCGGAAGGGCACCCCGGAGGAACGCGGATGGCGTTCGGTCTTCGCGGTCGTCGCGCGGCTGTCCGACCGGATGTCGGTGGCCCGGGAACAGTTGGAGGCGGTGGACTGGAATCCGGAGCCGACCCGGCTGCTGGGCTGGGACAAGGACCTTTCGCTGATGGTGCCCGAGGTCGCGGCGCTCACGGGCGTCGCAGGACGGGAGGTGGCCCGGGCCGAGCAGGAGCGGAAGCGCGGCCATCCGGAGGAGGCCGCGGAACGCTTCGCCGAGATCGCGGCGCGCACCGACGTCGACGACAGGACCCGCGACTACGCTCGGATGCGGGCACGGATCGCGGCCTCGGAGGGACGCCTCGCCCGCGGCGAATGGATTCCGCTGCTGCCGCAGTCGGCGGAGGACCCGGAGTGGTTCACCGCCCGCGGCGAGATCCGGAAGAGCGCGCCCGGGATGCTGGAGGTGAAGTCGGGTCCCACGGGGCACCTGATCCACAGCCGGGTCCCGATCGGAACGAACTTCGCGGTGCGGGGCGAATGGGAATCGGTGAGCAGTTCGAACGGGGACATCCAGGCGGGAATCGTCTTCGGCCTGACCGACCTGAGCCGTTCCCGCTTCCTGGGGTTCCGGATGAAGAACACCCGCGACGAGGACCAGGTCGCCTCGGTGGGCTACGGCTGGGGCCGCAGCCAGATCAAGGGACCGGCGCTGGTGTACACCGGGAAGACCAACCGCTTCGAACTGGAGTTCCGGAACGGCCTCGCGACGGTGAAAGTGAACGACATGATCGTCTTCCACGACAACCCGGTGCCCAAGCTGCCGCCGTTCGAGGCGGGCGAGTTCCGCCTCGGCATCGGGGCCTTCAACGACAGCAACGAGACCGTGATCCGCTACCGCAACGTCGAGGTCCGCCGGCTTTGAGTCAGGGCAGCCGGGGGACCTGAGGGGAGCCTCACGCAAACGCGCCGCGAAGCCACGGCAGGGGAAATTGACCTCACGCAAATGCGCCA
>CAIYXO010000472.1 GCA_903930165.1 uncultured Verrucomicrobiota bacterium
CCAGCGGTTCACATTGGCCAACTCGCCTCCGGACTCCCCTTGCAGGGCGACCACGGAGATGTCGGCGGAACGGCCGTCGGCCGCGGCCACCCGGTAGCTGGCGACCCGCATGCCGCTGGCCGGCTGTTCGACCCAGCCCTCCGGGACCGTCCAAGGGGCGGCAGGACGTGCGGACGCGGACTCCCGGGATGCCGAGGCGGAAGGCGCACTGGCACCGGAGGACGCCAAGGACTCCTCCTCACGGGGAGCCTGGTAGACCCGGACCTCCTCCTGACGGCAGCCGGCGAAGACGAGGCCGGCGAGCAGGAACACGGCAGGGGCCGGGGTGGACGGACGACGCATACCCCGAGTTTGTCGGCAGCGGAACAACCCGCAAGCGCCGTTCATGCGGAATCCGGCGGTTCCGCTGCCTTTCCGGCCGGATCGAACTTGCGGACGGTCAGGTACACGAGGCCTCCGATGGCGCTCCAGGCGAGGTTCATCGAGTAGCCGAGCAACGAGAGCGAAAGGGCCTCGGCGGGCTTCACGCCGAAGCCGGGAAAATCCACGGCGAGCAGGACCACGAAGAGGTTCTCCCGGACGCCGAGTCCGCTCGGGGTGATGGGCAACGCCGCGAGGCAGACCACCGCCGGGACCACGAACCAAAGGGTCGCCGGAGGCAGCCGGAGGTGCATGCCGTCGGCCAACGCGGCGAACGTGCCGACGATGGCGAGGTTGATGGCGAGGGAAAGCAGGGCCGAGCGGACCAGGAACCGGGGGCTCCGTCCGAAGAGACGGCACGCGGCGAGGGCCCTCACGGTCCCATGCAGGAAGGCAAAGCGGGAAAGGAGGCGTCCCAAGCGCCCTTCCGGGTTGAAGAGTCCGGTGAACAGGGCCGCGCCGATGGCCGCCGAGGCCACCAACAGCATCGCGAGGATGGCCAGGCCCACGCCGTCGTAGCGCTTGAACTTCACGAAGAGCCGCGCGTTCGGGACCGCGAAGGCCACCGCGAAGAGCAGGAGCGCGAAGATGCCGATCAGGCGGTCCACGAACACCGTCAGCGCCGCCTCCGCCTTCCGGTGATGGGTGGCCCGGGCCGCGGCATAGGCCTTCCAGACGTCACCGCCGGTCGAACCCAGCAGGAAGGCGTTGAAGAAGTGGGCCACGAACGAGATGCGGGTCACCTCGGCAACCGGAAGCCCGAGTCCCTGGACGCGGAGCGCCTCCTGCCAACGGAGCCCGCCGAGGAAGATCAGCAACCCGCACAGGCCGAAGGCGGTGGTGACGCTCCGGGCGTCCAGGCGCCGGGCCGTCTCCAGCAACTGGGCCGGGCTATGGGTCCAGGCGTAGCGTCGCTGTTCCCAGGGGGACATCCCGGCCCAGGCGTCCGGACGTCCCTCCGCGAGCAGGGACAACTGGGCTTCGTTGCAGAAGATCGCGTGGAAGATCGCCGCGAGCAGCAGACCGCACACCGCCAAGCGGACCAGTTGTCCGAGAGTTCCCCGGGAGACGTTCACCGTGTGCGGCGGGCCGGATTCACTCCGCTCCCCAAACGGAGCGGATGTGTTCGAACCCGCGGCCCACGTCCTCGGGAGCCACACCCGGGTTGAGTTCGAGCACCTTGATGTGGTCCGGCCGGACGAAGGGCTTCAGGGCCTCGTAGTCGATGACACCCATTCCTGGAGGAGCATGGTCATGGGCGCCCTCCGGAGTGATCACGACATCGTGGACATGCAGGCCGGCCAAGCGCTCGGACAGAGTCTCGAGATGCATCCGGTGGTCCAGGAAACCGAGGTGGTGCTTGATCTGGGCGTGCCCGCAGTCGTGCCAATAGCGGACGTTGGGCGGCAGCTGGGCGAGGAAAAACGGGAGATCATGGTCGTAGGGAATCTCCTCCACCGCCTCGCGGTTCTCGATCCCCAGGAGGAGCTTCTTCTCGGCGGCCACGTCGGCGAGCCGGCGGATGAACTCGATCGCGAGCATCATGGGCTGCTCCTTGCGGGATTCCCTGCGTTGCTCGAGGTCGGCCATCAGCTTGCGGTACTTCGGGGAATCCTGCTGCCCCAGGGCGGCCATGGCCTCGAGCTTGTCCTGGTAGTTGGGATCTCCGAAGAATCCGGCGAGGTTGGCCTCGCCGCTGTGGAGAACCACCAGACGCGCACCCAGGCGCTCGGCGGTTTCGAGGGTCTTGATCGAGTGCTTCCAAGCCAGGTCCCGCTCGCGTTTGTCCATGGCCGAGAACTTGAAGAGGTTCGGCGCCGGATGGTTCACGCCCATCGGCAGGGGACAGAAGTTGTGGAGGGTGCTGATCCGGATGACCCCCTCCTCCACCGCGGCGATGATGCCGGGAACAAGGCTCACCCGGATCCCATGGCTGAGTTCGGCATATTGGAATCCGAGATCCCGGATCTCGCGGAGCATGTCGCCGCCGTCCTGATGGCGGCCTGAGTTCCAGCAGCTGGATAACGAATACATGGGCAGGATGTCTGGGCAGAGTCCGGACCTGAAAAAGCCAAGGGCCGGATGCGTCCGACAAGGAAAGCATCCGGCCCCGGTGAAGGCAACGTGCGGTTGCGGTTACTGGTCGGCGTACCGGGCGGCCAGCATCGCGGAAAACCGCGAGACCTTGAGCTTGCGGCGCTTCTTCTCGCTGGGCTTCTCGTAGGTCCGCTTCATGCGGACGTCACGCAGGGTGTTCTCGCGGTCCACCTTCTTCTTCAGGCGGCGCAAGGCGCGATCCACGGGCTCGCCCTTCTTCAGTTTGACTTCGCTCACTTCACGTTCAGCTCCTTCCCGCACCTGGTACGGCCGGATGATTCCACCACGGACGCGACTTTCAGGCTGCTCACCGGCTCCCGCAGGACGGGACTCCGGTCCGTTCGGGACAGGGTCCAGACGAACGGGACGCAGATGGAACCCGCTTTCAGCCCACCTCCGCAATGGGTTTCTCCGGAAAAGACCGCTCCCGAAGGCCCGCCGTCCCCGCTCAACGCCAGCCGACCTCGCTGATGTCGAGGTGCCAGTCGCTGCCGTCGGTGACCCGGACCGACGCCCCTTCCAGCCGGTAGACCACCTTGGCCAGGTCGACGGTAGACGGCAGGACGTTGATGATGACCTCCCCGCTCACCACCGACACCACCCGGGTGCGGATCTCGGGCCGACGGACGAACTGGAAGGTCGCCGAATCCACCGCGAACACGTGGCCGGTCATGCGCAACACCCCCTCCGCGTACTCGTTCACCAAGCCCACGAAATGCCGGTGTGGCTCGTGCTCGAAGTGACGACGATGGATCACATGGATCTTCTCCCCGGGATTGAGGATGGAGTTATGCATTCGGGGAGACTGCCGGGAAACGCGTGGGGACGTCGAGCCCGGCATCCCACCAGCCCACCGGATTCCCGCACCGCTTGTGCCGACGGCCGGCGGATGGGAGCCTCGACCCGCGTTGACACCCGATCTCTCCACCTCCCAATGGATGCTTGCGACCCTGGCGGCCGTCGGCATCGGGGTTTCCAAGAGCGGCCTTCCCGGCATCAGCCTGCTGCACGTGGTCGTCTTCGCCCAACTCTTCCCGCCCATGCTCTCCACCGGCGTGGTGCTGCCGATGCTGATCGTCGGCGACGTCGGCGCGGTGCTGCTCTTCCGACGGCACGCCGACTGGCACCACGTCTGGAAGACGCTTCCCCCGGCGTTGCTGGGAGTGGTCGCCGGCTGGTGGTTGATGGGGCATTTCCGGGAGATGCGGTTCCATCCCGTGATCGGCGGCGTCGTCCTTGGTCTCGCCGTGGTGCAATTGGTCCGGAACTGGCGGCCGGACCTCTACCAGCGGGTTCCACACACGCTCGCCTTCGCCTGGGGCATCGGGTTCCTCGCGGGCGTGGTCACCATGCTGGCCAATGCGGCCGGCCCCGTGATGGGGCTTTACCTGCTCGCCGTCGGGCTTCCCAAGGACGCCTTTGTCGGAACCAGCGCCTGGTTCTTCCTGATCCTGAACGTCTCCAAGGTGCCCTTCAGCGCCCAGCTCGGCCTCATCCAAGGCGACTCATTGCGCCTCAATCTCATCCTCATCCCGGCGATCGTCGTCGGGCATTTCCTGGGCAGGGCGACCATGTCGCGGGTACCCCAACGCCTCTTCGACACGCTCATCATCGGCTTCGCCTTCGTCGCCGCGCTCCGGCTGCTCTCGCATTGAAAACAGAATGTTCCGGCGGCCGGCAACTCCGGCGTTGCCCGGACTTCAGGCGGTCGGGAAGGATGCGGCCATGGCGCAAGACCGAAACCTTTCCCGGGCGGCATTCACCCTGATCGAACTGCTGGTGGTGATCGCCATCATCGCGATCCTCGCCGGGATGCTCCTCCCTGCCCTCGCCAAGGCCAAGACCAAGGCCATGGGCACCGGGTGCATGAACAACCTCAAGCAGATCCAGCTGGCACACCTGATGTACCCGCTGGACAACGAGGATCGGCTGACCCAACCCGGAAACTCCCGCGACGAACGCTACCAATGGGTCGGAGGCTGGCTGGGTTGGCCGGGGCCGTTCCCGGGCGACAACACCAACACCGCCATGCTGCTCAACCCGTCCAATTCGTGGTTGGCCCCCTACCTGGGTTCGGCGGCGATCTTCAAGTGCCCGGCAGACGTGAGCCAGATTACCCTCGGTGGCCGGAAGTATTCCCGCGTCCGCAGCATGGGCATGAGCCAGGCCATGGGCGGTCCCGGCGGTTGGCTCCCTCCCGGCTCGGGCTACCAGGACGGCCAGACCCGTTACCGGATCTTCAAGAAGTCCTCGGACATCGCCAACGTCGGCGCCTCGCAGATGTACGTGCTCTTGGATGAGCACCCCGACAGCATCAACGCGGGCGGCTACGCCAACCAGATGGTGGAAAGCCCGGGGGCGGCGCGGATCATCGACTACCCGGCCAGCTACCACAACCGGGCGGCCGGCATCACCTTCGCCGACGGACACGCGGAAATCCGCAAATGGGTCGACCCCCGCACGGTGCAGCCGGTGAAGTTCTACGACATGCCGCTCAACGTGGCCTCCGCCAACAACGCGGACGTGATCTGGCTGGCCGAGCGCACCAGCGTGCGGAACTGATGTCTTGGGTCCCATAGGTCCCATCCGGAAAAAAGGGCGTCCCGCCGACGGGACGCCCTGAATTCCAGAAAACTGAGACCGAGTTCAGATCGCTTCGCCGACCTGGAAACGGAGGAAACGGCGGACCGTGAGGGTGTCGCCGAGCTGCTTGCCGATCGCGCCGAGATGGGCCTCGACCTTGAGCTCGGGATTCTTGACGAAGCCCTGCTCGAGCAGGCAGTTGGTCTCGAAATACTTGTTCAGCTTGCCCTTGAGGATGTTCTCCATCGCGGCAGCAGGCTTGCCCTTGAGGGCGTCCGACTGGGCGGCGATCTCGCGTTCCTTGTCGATGATCGACTGCGGGACGTCGTTGCGGCTCACGGAGACGGGGCTGGCCGCCGCGATCTGGAGGGCGATGTCGCGGAGGAGTTGCTTGAATTCCTCGGTGGCGACGGCGGACTCCTTCGTGGCGCCGAGTTCGACGAGCACGCCGACCTTGCCGCCGGTATGGATGTAGGCGGCGACGCCGCCGACGCCTTCGACCTCGATGCGCTGGGTGCGCCGGATCTGGATGTTCTCACCGATGCGGGCCACGGCGGCGACGCGGTCGGACTCCAGGTCGACACCCGGCTGGCTGGCCACCTTGGAGGCCAGTTCCGAGACGAACGCCTTGAAGGAATCGTTGCGGGCGACGAAGTCGGTCTCGCAGTTGACCTCGATGAGCGTGCCCACACGGCCACCGGCGACGACGGCCTGGCCGATGAGGCCTTCGTTGGCCGCGCGATCGGCCTTCTTGACCGCGGCGGCGGCACCCTGCTTGCGCAGGAGGTCGACGGCGGCGTTGAGGTCGCCCTTGGTTTCATCAAGGGCCTTCTTGCAGGCCATCAGGCCGGCGCCGGTCATGGCGCGGAGCTGTCCGACGAGTGCGGGAGTGATTTCAGGCATGGATCAAAAGGGGCTGATTTTTCTGGGTTGCGAAAGACAACGTGCCGGGGTCGCGGACGACGCCCGGCACAGGAGTTTGGAAGTCGTTGCGGATCAGGCTGCCGGAGCCGCGGCGGGCTCGGCGGCGGCAACGGGAGCCGGGGCCGGGGCGGAAGCCTCGTCCTCACGATTGA
>CAIYXO010000473.1 GCA_903930165.1 uncultured Verrucomicrobiota bacterium
CACATGCTCGAGAGCATGATCGAGAACCCGCTGCCGACCCGCGCGGAGATCACCGACGTCGCCAACGCGGTCTTCGAGCAGGCGGACGCCATCATGCTCAGCGGCGAGACCACCGTCGGGAAGTACCCCGTGGCCTGCATCGAGGTGATGGACACCATCGCGCGGCGCATCGAGCGCAGCGGCGGCGCGAACTACCACGAGGATGCCGAGCTCACCTCGCCGAGACAGAAGCTGGTCCGCAGCGCCGTGAAGCTTGCGGACGATCTCCGGGCGGAGGCGATCCTGATCTTCACGCGACGTGGACACATGGCGAGGTACGCCTCCTGGATGCGTCCGCGCACGGCGAAGATCTTCGCCTTCGCGGAAAGGTGGCCCGATGCCGACGCCCTGACCCTCTGCCGCGGACTGACGCTGCGTGTGGTGAAGTTCAACCACGCCCAACCCGACCGCACCGTGGACAGCGCCGTCGACCAGCTGATGTCCGCCGGCCTCATCCAGCGCGGCGAGACCCTGGTGGTGGTCAGCAACGTCGCGTCCGGAGACCGCATCGTGGACGGCGTGAAGATCCGCACGATCGACTGAGCGGTCCGTGGTTTTGCGCGGATCCAGCCTGCCGCCGAATCACTCCGGCCTCGCGAGGTCGTCGGGGAGCGGCACGCCTTCGACGAAGTCCGCGGCCACCGTCGCCGGGTTGCGCCAGCCGGAGAGACGGACGATGCCGACGCGGTTGGTGGACCGGTAGAGGACGAGACGTGTTCCCGGCGGCGGCATCTGGCTGAGCGTGTAGTCCAGCACGGCGAAGCGGAGCCGTTCGTTCACCTGGATCACGCGCCCGACGCTGGCGTCGATGGGACGCAGCACCGGGGCACCGTTGGTGGCGTCGGTTCCGGTGGCTCCTCTTCCCGACTTCCTTCCTCCCCGGCAACCGCCGACGGCCGTCCCGACGAGAACCAGCGTCAACGCCAGCCACACGGAGGCCCGAGGCCGGTTGGCCTGTGGGCATGCTGTGTGGATGTACGGGATGGGTGGCATTGGGGAAGCCAAGCAGGTTCCCGTCGGCGGTCAACGGAGGCGTGGACCGAGCCGGTTGGCTGGAGTCCATTGCGCGCCCTGGCGCTTCCGTTACGATTCCCTCCATGGACTGGCAGCAACCCGTGGCCTTGGCGTTCGTGGCGGCAACCGCCGCGACCTTCGTCGTGCGCGCGGTGCGTGCGCGGCGCAACCGCTTCGCCAAATCCATGCCGTGCGGTTGTGTGCCGCGCTCCCCGTCGAAGCTGGAGGGCCTCCGCATCGAGGGCCGTCGCGGTGAACAACCGAGGATCTCCGTCGTCGGAGTCCGTCGATGAAGGTCCTTTCGTGGTTGCCGGCGGCAGGTCTCGCAGCCCGGTTGGCGGCCGGGGATTCCTCGCCGGACTCGGTCGCCGGTGAGGCCTTGGCGCAGCGGTTGAGGTCTGTCCGACCGGAACGCGCGTCGACCAACCAGGCCGTCCTGAAGCTCCGCGGTCCCGGGGGACGCAAATCGGTGCCGCTCACGGTGGAGACGCGACCGACGCCATCCGGATGGGAGGTGCGCTACGAGGCGAGGCCTGAAGGGTTGCCGGCGGAAAGCCTCACAATCCTCCACGTCACCAACGCGCCACCGCAGTACCGCGTCGGGACGGAGAGTTCACCGGGCGCCGCGGAAGCGCGGTTTGCCGGCAGCGATTTCTCCCGCTTGGACCTCGGGTTGGAGTTCCTGCACTGGCCACAACAGCGCCTGCTCCGTCGTGAGCTCAGCAACGGTCGGACATGCGAGGTTCTGGAGAGCCAGCCAGCGGAAACCGCTCCCTATGGATCTGTGCGCTCGTGGGTCGACGCCGAACACGGCGTCATCCTCAGCGCCGAGGCCTACGACGCGAAGAAGGTCCGGTTGAAGCAGTTTTCGGTGACCAATTTCCGAGAGGTGGCGGACCAGTGGACGTTCAGTCTCAGCATCGTGGACGACCGTCGCGGAACGAAGACCGAGCTGAGCTACGAGACCGCGCCGCAGCGGTAGGCCGGAGCCGTTGGTTCCGTGATTCCTGATCTGAGATTCCCGATCTCGCGCAGGTGGCCGCGGCTGCCAGGCCGCGGGCTTCTCCACTTGGATCCGAAGAGGTGATCCAGACCGGCTGAAGGCGGGACTCCGAACCTCTGAGATCGCGGAACGCGCGAGGCCACTCGTCCATGTCCCAGCCCCATCCGGGCCAAGGTCTTCGAGGTGGGAACTCAGCCCGCGATCCCGTGCGCCATCGACCACGCATGGAGTACCGGCTTCAGCCGGCGGAAACCTTCCAGGTCCGAAGACCTCGGCGCGTCCACACACGCCCAGTCCCATCGAATCTCCACCGGCTGAAGCCGGGATTCCGTACCCCCTGAGTTCGTGGGCCGGACAAAACCATCCGCTGCACACGGCGGTGATCTGAATCCGGGGCTAACAACGAGGGGTACCAAGGGTGCGATGGCCCTTCGAGGTGCGGAGTCCCGGCATCAGCCGGCTCGGGCATTCGTGACTCCAGGCTTCTTCGCGGCATAGCGGCTTCGCGTGCCGGTCCCTCCTGCACGGATGTTCGGCTGGGAACGGTCAGGCCCGTGCGACCAGGTCGGCGAGGGAGCGGTCGTCGGCGCGATCCCGTTCGGCCTTTCGGACGGCATCGAGTTCCGATCGGACCACGCCGCGGAGAGCATCCTCAGCGGTGATCAGTTCCTCTCCGTTGGCGGAACGCAGGGCGTCGAGGATGTCCTGGACGCGGATCTTCTCGATCGGCCGCGCCGGCAGGAACGCGGGCTCGGCACCGGTGGTCTCCTGCAGAAGCCGCGCATTGCCCAGGGACTTCAACAGGCTCGCGGTGAGCTTGGGCGGGATGCCGAGACGATTGGAGAGACCTTGTGCCCCCATCGGATTTTCGCCGGTGGCGAATCGTCGGGCGATCTCGACCGCGAGGCGCAGCGCGGCGAACTCGCGTCCGTTCTGGTTCACCTTCTCCGCCTGGCGTTCCTGAAGGTACGCGTGACGGTTCTGGTACACGTAGGCCACCTGGGCGCCGAACAGGAGGATGAGCCAGGAGAAGTAGAGGCCGATCAGGAAGAGCGGGATGGCTCCAAGTGAGCCGTAGATCGCGGAGTAGGTGACGACGCGGGTGTTGTAGAAGGCGCTCAGCTGGGTGTTCGCCCACCACAGGGCGGCCGCGACCACGGCGCCGACGAGCGCGGACCGGGTCTCGACGCGCGTGTTCGGCATGAGCAGGTAGAAGAGCCCGAAGGCGATGGTCAACGTGGCGACCGGCAGCAACGCCGTGTTGAGCACGCCGATCAGCGGAAGCTCCTTGAGCCAGCTGACCTGGTCCACCGTCGCCCGCACATAGCTCGAGGTGGTGACGATCGCCATCACCGCCGGACCCAGGGTCATGACGCCCCAGTAGAGCAGGATGCTGTTCCACCAGGAACGCGACTTGGAGACGCCCCAGATGTCGTTGAACGCGGCCTCGATCGTCCGCATGAGGGAGATGGCGGCGAAGACGAGGCCGGCCATGGCGGTGACGCCGATGGTTCCGAAACGGATCTTCCCGACGAAATCGACGATGTTCTTCACCGCCACATGGCGTGCCGAGTCGCCGTCCTTCTGGTCGGAGAGACCGAGTGTCGGAGCCACGTGCTGCACGAGCTGTTCGATCCAGTCGTTGATGCGGGACTCGGCGTCGTTGCTCTTGAAGACGACGAGCATCGAGATCGAGACCGCGAGCAGCGGCACGAGCGCGAGGAGCGTGGTGTAGGCGAGGGCGGAGGCGCGGACCTGGCAGCGGTTCCGCCAGAAGAAGGTCCCGACAAGCGTCCAGAAGTGGATGAACGCGCGATGCCACGGAGTCCGGGCCGGATCGGCGAGCATCGACACGTCGTCGCTGGCCGAGGCGACGACCTCATCCTGGATCCGCTTGAGACGTGACGGCTCCGACATGGCACGAGGCTACGCAAGACGAGGGGACCGGCAACAGGCCAGTTCCGCCTTCGCGGTTGCTGTGCGGTGTTCAGCCGTGCGGCACGGACAGGAGTGGGCAGGCGGTTCCATGAAGCACCTGCTCCGTCGTGGATCCCAGCAACGGGGCGCCGAGTCCGTGATGTCGCCGGGTGCCCATCGCGACGAGATCGGCATGGATCTCCGCGGCGGTCGAGAGAAGGGTCTCCACGACGGATCCGAGGCGGACCCGGACTTCGCGGGTCCAGCCCGCCGGCAGCTCGGGTTCCACCAGCGCGGGCATGTCCGCCGATGGTCCGACGTGCAGGAACACCAGCCGAAGCCTCGCGGGAGCCAGGATCTTCAGCAGTTCCAATGTCTCATGGATGGCAACCCGGGGATGGGGATCCCTATCGACGGGGATCAACACCGACCGAAGTTCCATCCTGCCGTCCGCGGCATGCACGAAGCCGGCGACGTCCCGGGGAACGAAGAGAGTCGGCGTGGCGGCACCGCGGGCCACGGACTCGGAAAGCGAAGGGTGCGTGAAGCGCTCCACACCGTTGCGACGGTGGGTGGAGAGGACCATGAGATCCGGAAGATGTTCCTCCAGGTAGTCCGACACCGCCTTCGCAACGTGGTGCGAGGACTTGAGCACCTTGTGAACCCGCACGCCCAAGGCGTCGAGATCGTCGAGGGAGCAGGATTCCGAAACCCGACCCCAACGCATCAACGTGCTTCGCACCGAAGGAAAGTCCGACCAATCGACACACGAATCCGGATCCTTGATGTGCAGCAGCGAGAGATGCCCCTTGGCGTGGGAGACGATGGAGAGAGCATGGCAGAACGCCGCCTCGTCACCGTTGGAGAAGTCGGTGGGATGGAAGACGTGGATGGGACGGCCATGGAACATAACCGGATGTAGCGTCAGGATGGATCCATCCCGCGACGGTTGTCCCGCCAGGTCTTGCCGTGGAATGGTCCCCGCTTGCGGTGGTTGCCGCGGGAAGACAGGGAGGCCGGAGCGCGAGTGCTGTCGGACCAACGATTCGGTGGAGACCTGCGGTGCGGAACTAGAACCAGCCGAGACGCCGGTGGTTGAGGTGGTAGAGACCACCCAGCAGTCGTGCCGAGAAGAAGGCGGACCAGAGTCCGTCGAACTCGTCCACGACATGGCCGACGATTCCCAAGGCACCCGGCAGATCTCCCAGCTGCCCTGCGAGCGCCTTCACGCCGCCGAGAACGACCAACACGATGAAGGTCAGCAGGTAGTGCCCCGGGATGCGGAGGATGGATCGGACGACCAACATGGGATGCAACGCGTTCACGCTGTCGAACATGGCGATTCCCAGCAGGGACATCGGGAGGTAGAGGGCGCCGGCGAGCAGGGCCAGCATGCCGAGCACGGCCCGCCCCTCGGATTCACCTTCCTTGGAACTGAAGATCAGGAAGAAGCCGGGTCCGAAGCACAGGAGGATGGCGATCAACCATTGGGAGGTCTTCATCAGCACTTCTCCGAAGCCGTCGAAATCCGGCCAGGTCGGCGGCCGCGTCTCTCCTTGGGAGCTGGTCTGCACGATCTGCTGCAGCATCAGGAGCAGGTACCCCCAGGTCGCGAGCGAGAGGAAGAAGCTGTACCGGCCGACGAAGTTCAAGACCGTGAAGACGAGCGTGCCGGCGATCAGGATGACGACTCCATCGCCTCGGAACGGGTAGGACAACGCATCGGATACCAGCGAACCGAAGCCGGGCCCGCGATCCCCGGTTTCCCTGGACTCCTTGGAACCAGCCGCTGCAACCACGGTTTGTGGGACGTGGCCCACGCCGGGGAACAACGTGTCCAGCGTGACCCACTCGGCCATGCCTTCACCCCAGACATAGTCCGATGGAAGGACCGACCCGGCTTCGAGCATGCCTTGAACCGAGTCCTTGGGAAACGGACCTGCCTGCTGGCCACCCTGCAGCAGGAGCAGTTGTTCTGGGATCACGGAGCGTCAGGATGCAAAGCCGCCTGGACATTGGCGATTCCGGATCTGTGATTCCCGAATCCACGTGGCCGAGGCTGCCAAGCCGCGGACTCCTCTCCATTGCCCGTTCCTTAACATTCCTCCTGTGCCGAGGCAGGAACCGCGAAGGTTTCTCTGAAGGAGGCGGCACCCTCCGATTTGGAATCTTATCCCAAACCCGGGAGATGTCTCACGAGAGTATCCTCAAGTATTTAAGCGAGAAATAGTTACGACATCAGAGATCTCCACAGCACTGATTGTGGGCGGAGGGTGAATCGAGGTTCTCCTCGGCGGCACAACAGGTGTTGTCTTCGGGCTCCGGGTTCGCGGGTACGGGAAGGATGGCAGCCGGAGGCGGAGTGGGATCCGATGCGGACGGACGTGCGCCCCCGAGCTTGCGAAGCGAGATCATCAGAAGGGCGATGTCTGCCGGTGTGACGCCACTGATCCGACCGGCTTGTCCCAAGGTGCGCGGCCGTACTTGTTCCAGCTTCAATCGGGCCTCGATACGCAGACTCGGAACCACCGCATAGTCGAAGGCCGCGGGAATGTTCCGCTCTTCCTGGCTTCTAAGTCTTTCCACCTCAAACTCTTGTCGATCGATATAGCCGGCGTACTTGAGACGTGTCTCAACCTGGAACCAGACCTCCTCAGGAAGGTCGTCGCGACGGCCAGGGAGGGTCGAATAGGTGACCTCCGGGCGCTTGATGAGTTCCGACAACAACTGGGTTCCGTGCCGGGTGGATCGAAGACGGTCGATCTCGGTCTCGACGGCGGCGGTCTTGGCTTCGAACCGACGGAAGTTCCGTTCCGGAAGGAGTCCGATTTCACGACCCAAGGGACTGAGCCGTTGGTCGGCGTTGTCCTGCCGCAGCAGCAGACGGTATTCGGCGCGGCTGGTGAACATCCGATAGGGCTCTGAAGTGCCCTTGGTCACCAGGTCGTCGATCAGGACGCCGATGTAGGCCTGATCCCGACCGAGGATCACCGGAGGACGTCCCTGGCACCGGCGCGCGGCGTTGATGCCGGCGATGAGGCCTTGGGCGCCGGCCTCCTCGTATCCGGAGGTTCCATTGATTTGCCCGGCGAGGAACAGGTTCCGACAGACCTTCGTCTCGAGGGATGAATCAAGTTGGGTCGGCTGGGAGAAGTCGTACTCGACCGCATAGGCGGGGCGCAGGATCTCGGCGTTCTCGCATCCGCGAATCGACCGAACCATGTCGTACTGCACTTCGAATGGAAGACAGGTCGAGAAGCCGTTGACGTAGAACTCGTCGGTGGAGATCCCCTCGGGTTCGAGGAAGATCTGATGGTGCGGCTTGTCGGCGAATCGGACGAACTTGTCCTCGATGCTCGGACAGTAGCGCGGCCCCACCCCTTCGATGACACCCGAATACATGGGCGACTTGTGCAGATTCGAAAGGATCAGTTCCCGGGTACGATCCGTGGTGTGGGTGATGTAGCAGGGAAGCTGACGACCGTTCTGCGCCAGGATGGACCCTGGAGGGTAATGGCCCGCGGAAGGACCACCCAAGGATCTGGAATGTTCCACGTGGAACATCGGGTCTTCCCAAAGGTCTTCCTTCCAGTAGGTGAACCAAGGAACGGGTTCATCACCCGGTTGGACCTCCATGGTCGAAAAGTCGATGGAGTTTCGGACCAGCCGGGGAGGTGTGCCGGTCTTCAGACGTCCCAACTCGAGCCCAATTTCTTTCAGGGAGGCCGAGAGTCCGGTGGCGGCGGCCTCTCCGGCTCGACCTCCGGACTGTTGGTTGGAGCCCACATGCATCAGGCCTCGAAGGAACGTACCGGTGGTGATGACCACGGTGGTGGACAGGAAACGGACCTCCAGTGCCGTTTCGACGCCCAGGATCTGTCCCTCTTCGTGCACCAGGCGCACCGTCTGTCCCTGCTTGCAGTCGAGGTTGGGTTCCCGCTCGCAGATCCACTTCAAACGGAATTGGTAGGCCTTCTTGTCACACTGAGCCCGTGGCGCCCAGACGGATGGCCCTTTTCGGGTGTTGAGCATCCGGAACTGGAGTCCACACATGTCGGTGGCCTTGCCCATCTCGCCACCCAGGGCGTCAATCTCCCGGGCGAGGTGTCCCTTTCCCAGTCCACCGATGGCCGGGTTGCAGGACATCTGCCCGATGGTGTCGAGGTTGATGGTCAACAGCAGCGTCTGACATCCCATGCGCGCCGCCGCCAACGCCGCTTCCACCCCGGCATGGCCGGCTCCGACCACGATCACATCGTAGCGCTTGGGATAGACGAACATCGGGACGAGCCTATCCGGACGGCATTCCTGCCGCAACCGGGCCCCGTCTGTTGTTCCACGTGGAACAAAACCCTCTCCGTCGACGCCTTCCGTCCCACCGCCAGTTCCGCTCGGCCACTATTTCGACTGAACCGCCCGGATTGCCTGAGCCAACTGTCGGGTGAAGGGGTCCCGGGCGTTTTCCGTGAGATGCGTGGAACTGGAGAAGTTCGGGTCTGGAAGATGGGTTGGAAGACTCGATAGTCCCTGCGTGTTCCCGCCGATCCATTCCACGAGGGTCTGAAGGGCTTGGTCACGGAGTGTGCCCAGCTCCGGCCCGGCTTCCGACTCCGGAACCGGAGTGATGCCCACCAGGATCCGCGTGGACTCCGGCAACGCCTTCCGCCAGGCTCGGAAGGGGACTTCCAGGCGGGGTGAAACGTTCATCGAGACCCGGGATCTTGGTTTCGGCCGGTACCGGTTGGGATCCACAAGACCCCCGTCCCGATCGAGAGCGGAGACCACCTGGTCGGAGAAGCCATATCGAATCCCATAGGCCCCCTTCATCGGAAAGGC
>CAIYXO010000474.1 GCA_903930165.1 uncultured Verrucomicrobiota bacterium
ACCGCCAAGTCCATCGGTTTCCCGCTCATCATCAAGGCGGCCTTCGGCGGCGGCGGCCGCGGCATGCGCGTCGTGCACAAGCCCGGCGATCTCGCCAATCTCCTCGACGAGGCCCAGGCCGAGGCCGGCCGCGCCTTCGGAAATCCCGCCGTCTTCCTCGAGAAGTACATCCCGCGCGCCAAGCACATCGAGGTCCAGATCCTCGGCGACCGCCACGGTAACGTCATCCACCTCTTCGAGCGCGACTGTTCCGTCCAGCGCCGCCACCAGAAGGTGGTCGAGGTCGCCCCGTCGTTCGGCCTGCCCGAACACGTCGTCCAGGAACTCTGCGACTCCGCGGCCCGCCTCGCCCGCGAGATCCGCTACGACAACGCCGGCACCGTCGAGTTCCTCTACGACCTCGACCGCCACGAGTGGTTCTTCATCGAGATGAACCCGCGCATCCAGGTCGAGCACACCGTCACCGAGGTCGTCACCGGCCTCGACCTCGTGCGCGCCCAGATCCTCATCGCCCAGGGACACGCCCTGCACTCGAAGGAGGTCGGGATGCCGGTCCAGAACCAGGTCCCCCGCAACGGCTACGCGATCCAGTGCCGCGTCACCACCGAGGATCCGGAGAACAAGTTCACCCCCGACTACGGCAAGATCCTCGCCTACCGCTCGCCCGGCGGCTTCGGCATCCGCCTCGACGGCGGCATGGGCTATTCCGGATCGGTCATCACGCCCTTCTACGACTCGATGCTCGTGAAGGTCATCGCCTCCGGCCAGAGCTACGAGATCGCGATGAACCGCATGGACCGCGCGCTCTCGGAGTTCCGCATCCGCGGGGTGAAGACCAACATCCCGTTCCTCGAGAACGTCATCAACCACGCCCAGTTCCGTTCCGGCCAGGCCACCACGACGCTCATCGACAACACGCCCGAGCTGTTCGCCTTCAAGACCCGCCGCGACCGCGCGACCAAGCTGCTGAACTTCCTCGGGAACGTCATCGTCAACGGCAATCCCCACGCCAAGGGCTACAGGCCGTCCCGGGTGCTCGAACCCGCGCCGGTGCCGCGCGTCGACATCGCCGCGCCCCTGCCCAAGGGCACCCGCGACCTCCTGCTGGAGCTCGGGCCGGCGAAGTTCGCGGACTGGACCCTCCGCCAGAAGCGCCTGCTGGTGACCGACACCACCTTCCGCGACGCGCACCAGTCCCTCATGGCCACCCGCGTGCGCAGCTACGACATGCTCGCCTGCGCCGACGCCATGGCCCGGCGCCTGGGCGACGCCAAGTCCGGCCTCTTCTCTCTGGAGATGTGGGGCGGCGCGACCTTCGACACCGCCATGCGGTTCCTCAGCGAGGACCCCTGGGAACGCCTCCGCCAGCTCCGGGAACGGGTCCCGAACATCTGCTTCCAGATGCTCTTCCGCGGCTCGAACGCCGTCGGCTACTCCAACTACCCCGACCACGTCGTCGCCGGCTTCGTGAAGCACGCCGCGGCCTCGGGAATGGACATCTTCCGCATCTTCGACTCGCTCAACTACCTGCCGAACCTGCGGGTCGCCATGGACGCCGTGCAGGACACCCACGCCCTGTGCGAGGCGGCGGTGTGCTACACCGGCGACATCCTCGACGACCGGCGCGACAAGTACTCGCTGAAGTACTACGTGAAGCTGGCGAAGGAGCTGGAACGCATGGGTGCGCACCTGCTCGCGATCAAGGACATGGCCGGCCTCTGCCGTCCGTATGCCGCGCAGAAGCTGGTCAAGGCCCTGAAGGACGAGGTCGGCATCCCGATCCACTTCCACACCCACGACACCAGCGGCGTCAACTCCGCGAGCATCCTGCGCGCGAGCGACGCCGGTGTGGACGTCGTGGACCTGGCGATCGCCTCGATGAGCGGCAGCACCTCGCAGCCGAACCTCAATTCGGTGGTCGCCGCGCTGCAGAACACCCCGCGCGACACCCGGCTCGACCTCGAGTCCCTCAACGGGTTCTCCGACTACTGGGAGAAGGTCCGCGAGGTCTACACCCCGTTCGACACCGCCCCCAAGACCGGTTCCGCCGAGGTCTACCTGCACGAGATGCCGGGCGGCCAGTACACCAACCTCAAGGAACAGGCTGCCAGCATGGGCGTCTCGCACCGCTGGCCCGAGATCGCCCGCATGTACGCCGACGTGAACGCGTTGTTCGGCGACATCGTCAAGGTCACGCCCTCGAGCAAGGTGGTCGGCGACATGGCCCTCTTCCTCTTCAGCAAGGGCATCAAGGCCGAGGACGTCGTGAACCTGGAACCCGGTTCCATGCCGTTTCCCGAGAGCGTCATCGACATGCTCTCCGGCGGCCTCGGCTGGCCTTCCGGCGGATTCCCTGAGCCCGTGCAGCGCGTGGTGCTCGGCGAGAAGCGCTTCAAGGAGGCGCAGGCCGCCTTCAAGGCCGGCAAGGTCGGCAACCGCGCCGAACCGGTGAACCTCGAGAAGCTCCGCAAGGAACTCGCCGAGAAGCTCCGCCGCGAGGCCACCGACGACGACCTCTACTCGCACCTGATGTATCCGCAGGTGTTCGCCGACTTCTCCAAGCACCTCGCCCAGTTCAGCGACGTCAGCGTGCTCCCCTCCGCGGCCTTCTTCTACGGGCTCCGCCGCGGCGAGGAGATCAGCGTGGAGATCGAGTCCGGCAAGACGCTCGTGATCCGGCTCGTGACCGTCGGCGAGCCCGACAAGGACGGCCGCCGCACGGTCACCTTCGAGCTCAACGGCATGACCCGTGAGGCCTTCGTCACGGACAAGAAGGTCACGCCGCAGACCAAGACCCGTCCCAAGGCCGACCTCGCGGATCCGCTCCAGATCGGCGCGCCGATCCCCGGACTCGTGGCCAGCATCGCCGTCACCGTCGGCCAGAAGGTCACGAAGGGCGACAAGCTCCTCATGATGGAGGCGATGAAGATGCAGACGACGGTCACCGCGCCGGCGGACGGCGTCGTCGCGGAGCTCCTCTGCGCCCTGGGTGAGACGGTCGAGAGCAAGGACCTGTTGGTCCGCCTGAGGGCCTGAACGGGAGTTCACCGATCATGGCCGTCCGGGATTCCTATCGCGACTGGCTTCTGGAGCAGCTCGGACGGGTGCGTGAAGTCCGGGCCAAACGGATGTTCGGAGGACTCGGGCTCTATGCCGACGAGGCGTTCTTCGGCGTCGTCGACAACGACACCGTCTTCTTCCGCACCGGCGACGCGACCCGGGCGTCCTACGAATCGCGCGGCATGAAGCCGTTCCAGCCGATGGGTCCCGGGACGAAGCCGATGGCGTACCACGAGGTGCCGGTCGACGTGCTCGAGGATCCGGCGTTGCTTTCGGAGTGGCTCGAACGGGCGGTCGGGGAAGCGGGACTGGCCAAGGCCAAGAAGCCGAAGCGGAAGCCCCGGTAGCC
>CAIYXO010000475.1 GCA_903930165.1 uncultured Verrucomicrobiota bacterium
CACTACCGGGGGGATGTGCGGCAACGTCTCGACAAGGATGTGACCGAGGACGACATCAGCAACCACAACCTCGTGCTCTGGGGGGATCCCGCGAGCAATGCCTTGCTGGCGCGCATCGCTGATCGGCTTCCGATCAAGTGGAACACCGAGAAGGTCGCCGTCGGCGTGAGGACCTATGCCGCATCCGGGCATGTGCCGGTGATGGTGTTCCCGAATCCGCTGAATCCGACCCGCTACGTGGTCATCAACAGCGGATTCACATTCCGCGAGTACGACTACCTCAACAACGCCAGGCAGACCCCGAAATTGCCGGACTGGGCGATCATCGGGCTCGACACCAAGCCGGGCTCGAGGAGCCCGGGTGCCATCGAGGACGCCGGTTTCTTCGACGAGCGCTGGCAGCTGAAATGAAGGCGCCGCGGCCCGGGGGGACCCGGACCGCGGCGGAGGAAGCTGCAAGGGTCGAGGCCTGCGGAAAATCAGGGCAGGCCGCGGACCCGGAACAGGTGGACCGAGTTGGTCGGAGGAACCTCGAGGAACTCCGGCAGGAAGGTGCCCACGCGCCGGTCCAGCTCGATCCACGGACCCTCAGGCTGGGTGGCTGACTCGATGATCTGCTCCATGCCGGGCTCCGGCTGGAAGTCCAACCGGAACAGGCCCGAGTCGCGGCGGGTCGCCAGGATTCGCACGGCCACAGGAGCCGCGGATTCCGCCCCGCCCTGGATCACGAACGACCCACCCGGCAGCGCACCCCGGATTTCCACACCGCTCACGCCTCCGGAAGGGAGTTCCAAGCCGTCCGGCAGGCGGACGAACCAGTTGAACTCGGTTCCAGTCCCGCGAACGACACCGTCGTATTCGAGGGACATTGGAGCCGAGAACCGGACACCCGATCCGGACACCCGAGGCCTTGAATTCGCCTGGGGCGGCAGGCTGACGAACCCGGTGACATCCCCGGTACCAAGCAACCGTACGGTCGCTCCGGCCGGGATCTGGATCTCTCCGCGGATGCCAGTGTTCCCATCGAACCAGGCAACCGTGCCTGTGTTCGGCTTCCAGCTTCCCAGAAGATTGGTGACGGTGACTCCGGAGTCGCCGCCTTCAAGGACCAGACGGTGCTCAAGACCATTGGAAACGGATTTTGCCAGGGAATCCGGGCCGCCGGAGCCGCCGAACCTCTCCACGAACACCAGCCTGGACGCCAGATCACGGAGGGAGACGGGCTCCAGTTCGAATCGCAGCCACCGGGAATCCGGGCGTTGCGCCGGAATCACCACGCCACCCGAGCCGTCAGGAGGCAGCGAGGAAACGATCACGCGCCCCGCGTCCGTGTTGACCACCGCACCGCCGGAAGGCTCGGGCGGTTTCCCGCCGCCCTCGTCGCCCCCTCGGCGAAGATCAACCGGATGATCCTCGACCTCGCCCACGTTCGCCGGTCCAAAGGGAGGAAGGTCGGCCCCGCCCGGAGCGAAGAAGCGCCACCGGCTGTAGGAGAGCCCGAAAACGACGTTGGTGGGCACGTTCAAGACGAGGTTGTTGGTCCCCGCGACCAACGGAACCAGGTGGTAGATCTGTTCGCCTGGATCCGACCAGTCACCATCCCGGTTGAGGTCCAGCCAAGCGTTGAGGACGCCGTTGGTGGAGGCCACGACCCGCACGGGCAACGTCGATCCGGCGACAAGGGCGGGCGGCAGCAACACCCCGTCTTCGTCGTCGAACCCGTTGACGTCGTCCGCATCGGCTCGGGCCGAAGGCACGCCATCGCCATCGGGATCCACGCCGCCGCCGAGGAACCAACCGGGACGGATCTCGTGGCGTGCGCCATTGTCCGTACGGCGGGTCTGAAGTCCGGGGGCGTCACCGAAGTCCTCCCTCTTGTCGTTGTCGACGGGCACGTCGCCTTCAAACACAAACCGGTTGGTGACCGGATGATCACAGAGGATGAGGTCCAACTGCGAAGGCACCGGAGGGATACCCGGCGCCAGGGGACGCACCACCACGTCATAGTAGCCGTTCGGAAGCTTGGATAGACGTCCGACGCCATTGGTCACCAACTGCTGGAGGATCAGGTCGTTCGTCCAACCCGATCCGAGAGGCCGTCGACGAAGCATCGACACCTCGAAGGGGATACCCATCGCCGGCCGGCCATTGAGGGTGATCTCCACGACCTTTTCCCCGCGCTGGCTGGTGTGCCAATCGAGGTAGATGTGACGGTCTCCACCAGTCCGCTTGTCCAGGAGGTAGTGCTCACCACCTATCGGATGCATCTCCAAGGTCCAAAGGCCGGGCATCGGCGTCGGCAGGGAGAACTCCACGGCAGGAACGATGGGACGGACCCCGGTGCTGACCACCGCGCCGGTCGGATCCAGCAGTCTCCAGAAGAAGTCGATCGCAGGAGTGGGAATCCCGGTGTTGTCGAGGTCGATTTCCAGGCTCTCGGTTGGCAAGACTCGGAAGCGGTAGGCCGCATGATCTTCCTCAAGGGCCTTGAAGCTCGGGCTGTCGAGCGCCAGCCACCGGGCTCCGCAGAACTTCAGCCAATAGTGGGTCTGCGTTTGTGGTGTCCCCCCGATGCGGGCCTCGATCCGGAAAACCTTTCCTGGGGGCTGGATGCCCAGCGGAAGGTCGGCGGATTTCTCCCAACCCAACGGATTGCTGGCCGCCTCGGCCGCGGTATACGAAACGGTAACGGCACCCACCACGTTGGTGCCGTCGAACACCGTGACGATCGTGGTCTGAGGATCGACCTGGTTGACGGTCTTGGTGGTCAAACGGAGATCCAACGACCCTCCATCCGCCTGCACATGCCAAACCTCGATCTGGTTGGACATGTAGTTGCCCACCAACGGCCCGCAGATGCATGGCGCCAGGTCGTGGGGTGGCCGCTCCATAGGAAAGGTCGGCGGATCCAACCGGATGGGAGGCTGGGGTTGCCCCGGCGGCCGATTCGTTTCCACGACCCCACCGGTCCCGGCGGTCCCACCGGGAGGTGGTTGCTGGGCCACCAAGGTTGCAAACCCGAGGATTGCCGCCGAGACGGCAAGAAACGACCGAATCAACTCTGGGAATTCTCTCATTTTCATGACGAGAAACCCGAGCATCACTCAATCCACCCTTGGTAGGGTCGGGTGGGCAAGTAGCGCCCACTCTTCGACAGGCCAACCGATGGCCTAAGGGAAACCCAAGCTAGCGGGGCGGTTCATCCTCTTCTTTACCAATGATATCGGCCGGCAGCTGGCCACGGGTGACCAGGTCGTACAGGTCGCGACGGATACTTCGACGGTCGACACCAAACTCCTGCGCGAGCTGCGTGATGTTGGGACGGGATGTCACGGAGCGGAGTCGGTTGACCAATGCGTGCTGTCGGGCGAGGCGCTCCGTGAAAAGTCGTTCACGCTCTCCGGTTTCGATCAGTTCCGCCCGCTCCAGTGAGCGAAGAGCCGCCACCGCCTCGCCCAAACCACAGTCCTCCAGCGCGGTCTTCGCCGTCCGTTCAAGGAGATCCAGGTCCACCGGCTTCTCGATGACATAGTGGGCAGCTCCGGGACCGCTCAAAGCGCGGATCTGATCGGCTATCGCCAACGTTCCGCTGACGATGATGACCGGAACATGGGCCGCGAGGCGCTTGATGTCCGGCAGCAGGCTCAGCCCCTGGTCGCCGCTTTCCAGGATGTGGTCCAAGAGGATGAGCGCCGGGGTCCGCCGTTCCAAATGCTTGAGAGCCTCATCCGCGTTGCGGGCGACATCGAAAGTGCAATTGGAGAGGCCTTGTTGGTACAGCCGG
>CAIYXO010000476.1 GCA_903930165.1 uncultured Verrucomicrobiota bacterium
GCCAGCGCGATCTAGAACTTCAGGGCCCAGCCGCTGAGGTGGTGTCAGGACTCACCACCGAGCAAATTGAAACCGTCATCGCCTCGCAATTGACTATGCCATCGCTGATGAAGACGATTCCCCCGATTTGCAACGAGCCGGAAACCGGCCCGAAGTACTGGCGGTCCCTCGACCCGTTGGCCGACCGCCCGGAGGTCCGCGAATGGATGGAACGCGAGTTCCCCGCCGGCGCGAGCATCGCTCCGGATGGCGAGTCCCGCCGCGACTGGATGAAGCTCATGTCCGCCAGCTTCCTGCTGGGTGGATTGGGCGGTGTCGGCGCCGGTTGCCGACGTCCCGAGGAGCAGCTCACTCCGTTCGCCAAGCAGCCTGAAGGATACGTCCACGGACGAGCCCAGCATTTCGCGACGTCGCTCCCGATCCGCGGTTCGGCCATCCCGCTGGTGGTGAAGTCCAGCGACGGACGCCCGACCAAGATCGAAGGCAATTCGCTCATCCCGGGTGGCAATGGCGGCACCGACGCCTTCGCCCAAGCCGCGCTGCTCGACCTCTACGATCCGGATCGCGCCCACCGCCATACACAGTCCGGCAACGACGCCAAGATCGAGGCCGTCCGTGACGGTCTGGCCGCGATCGCGAAGTCGGCCGCGGAGAATCAAGGCGCTGGACTCGCTTTCCTCACCGGACGCTCCTCCTCGCCTTCCCGAGCGCGTCTTCAGGCCTTGGCGGCCGAGAAGTACCCGAAGGCCACTTGGCACGTGTACGAGCCGGTGGACCTGTCCGTTGCGGACGTGGCTTATTCGCAGGCCTTTGGAACGCCGGTCCATGTGGTTCCGGAGTTCTCCAAGGCCCGCCGGATCCTTTCTCTCGACTGCGACTTCCTCGGCATCGAGGCCGAGGCCTATCGCCACATCCAAGGCTTCGCCAAGGGACGCAAGAGCGCCGACGACGCGATGAACCGCCTGTACGCGGTCGAGTCGCTGATGACCCTGACCGGCGGCAATGCCGACCATCGTCTACGGGTGAAGCCCAGCGACGTGCTTGCTGTGGCCAAGGGCATCGCCGCCGCCTTGGGCGCCGCAGGTGGCGCCGCGGCTCCTTCGAATTTCGGATCCTGGGTCGCCGAGGTCGCCAAGGACCTCAAGGAAGCCGGTTCGGCCGCGCTCGTCGTGGCCGGCTACGCCCAACCGCTCGCCGTCCATCTGCTCGCCGCCTCGATCAACGCCGCCCTCGGTTCCGTCGGGACCACGGTGCGATTGGTCCAGCCGATCGAGCCCGCGGCTTCCGGGATCTCCGAACTGGTCGCCGCGCTCGGTGCCGGCACGGTCTCCACGCTGGTCATCCTCGGCGGGAATCCCGCCTACAACGCCCCGGCGGACCTGAATTTCGCCGTCGCCGCCAAGAAGGCCAAGACGGTGGTTCGTCTCGGATATCACGAGGACGAGACGGCAGCCTTGGCGACCTGGCACCTGGCAGGCACCCATTTCCTGGAAGCCTGGGGTGACGCCCGCATCGCCGACGGCACCGTGGTGCCCGTCCAACCGTTGGTGGAGCCTCTCTACGGGGGCCTCAGTGAACTCGAGGTGGTTGCCCGCATCCTCGGCGAAGCCAAGACGGCTCCGCAGGAGATCGTCCGCGAGACCCTCAAGGCGCTCGGTGCCTCCGATGACAACGCCTGGAAGCGTTTCCTGCATGACGGTTTCCTGACCGACAGCGCCCCGGCGGCCGTGACCGCCTCGCTGAATTCCGGAGCCGTGACCGCCGGCGTTGCCGCCCACAAGCCGACTTCCGGCGAGTACGAGGTCGTGCTGACCCGCGACGCTTCCGTTGACGACGGCCGCTTCAACAACAACGCCTGGCTCCAGGAGCTCCCGGACCCGATCACCAAGGTCACCTGGGACAACGTCGTCCTCGTTTCCCAAAAGACGGCCAAGGCCCTCGGCCTTCCCCGCAAGTCGGTCTCGGGCGACGTTCCCGCGGACAAGGCACCGGTTTCTGCGGCCGACGCCAAGGACGGCCAGTACGACCAGCCGGTCATCAAGATCACCGTCGGCGGACGTTCCGTCGAAGGACCGGTCTGGGTGCAGCCCGGCATGGCCGACGGTACCGTTGCGATCGCGTTGGGCTACGGCCGCAGTGCGACCGGCCGCGTGGGACGCAATGTCGGAGCGAACGCCTTTCCGCTCTTCAACAGCACCACCCGTCACCTGACCGCAGGTTCCTTGGAAAAGGTCGCCCGGAAGCACCGGTTGGCCGTCACCCAGGAACACGGCCTGATGGAGGGCCGTCCCGTGATCCGCGAGGCCAACCTCGACCAGTTCAAGGCCAAGCCCGGCTTCGCCAAGGACATGGATCTGGATTCGCATCTCCCCCATTACGTTCCTCCCCGGAAAGATCCGGACGGACGGAATGCGGAGAAGCGGCTGCAGAACATCTACGAGCATCCGTACGACCAGAATCCGTTCACGGCCTCCAAGATCCACCAGTGGGGCATGGCCATCGACCTGCAGTCCTGCGTGGGCTGTTCGGCCTGCGTGATCGCCTGCCAGTCGGAGAACAACATCCCCATCGTCGGCAAGGACCAGGTGGCCCGCGGCCGTGAGATGCTCTGGTTGCGCATCGACCGCTACTTCAGCCACGACCCCGAGATCGCGGTCACGGCGGAGCAGGCGGCCGAAGAGCCCCAGATGGCGTTGCAGCCGATGTTCTGCCAACACTGCGAGGCGGCTCCCTGCGAAAGCGTCTGCCCGGTCAACGCGACCGTGCACGACGAAGAGGGCCTGAACGTGATGGCCTACAACCGCTGCATCGGCACGCGGTACTGCGCCAACAACTGCCCCTACAAGGTCCGTCGCTTCAACTGGTTCGACTTCAACAAGCGCGAAACCGACTACGGCGCCGCCCAAGACCAGCACATGGTCAACATGGGCAACCTGTACAAGGGTCCCGCGGGTGTGAACCGCAACGCGGAGCCCGAGTGGGAGATCATCAAGCTGGTCAAGAACCCCGACGTCTCCGTCCGCATGCGCGGTGTCATGGAGAAGTGCACGTTCTGCGTCCAGCGCATCGAACAGGCCAAGATCTCGCAGAAGGTCAAGGCCGGGAACAGCGCCGAAGTGGCCGTTCCGGACGGCACCTTCAAGACCGCCTGTCAGCAGGCGTGTCCGGCCGAGGCGATCAGCTTCGGCAACATGCTGGATCCCGAGAGCGAGGTCGCCAAGTGGAAGGGCAGCCCGCGGAACTATTCCGTCCTGGGCTTCCTCGACACCCGCCCGCGCGTCACGTATCTCGCCCGCGTCCGCAATCCGAACCCGGCGGTCGCCGCCCTCGAGAAGCGGACCACCCCCGACACCCAGCGCGACTACGAGCGCTTCCGCCACGAAACCCCGTTCGAGGACAAGAGTCATGGTCATGAAGGCCAAAAGCATGCCGCGGTCGACGCGGGGAAAGGAGCGGTCTAATGGCTAGTGCATCCGCATCCGCCGCGGCCCACAAGGCCTCCCACGGTTCCCATGGCGCTCCGGCCCTCAAGGTCGCCGACGCCCCCCGTGAACTCGAACGCGAGCCGCTCGTCCTCAACGAGCGTCCCCTCGGCTGGATCACCAACGCCATCGCCGGGGTCTGCGAGAACCCGATGCCCAAGTGGTGGTGGCCCGCATTCGTCGTGTCCTTCGGCGGAATGATCATGATGTTCTCCCTCATCGCCTACCTGGTTTCGACCGGCGTCGGCGTCTGGGGATTGAACCAGCCCGCCGATTGGGCTTGGGACATCACGAACTTCGTCTTCTGGATCGGCATCGGCCACGCCGGAACGCTGATCTCGGCGGTGCTCTTCCTCCTCCGCCAGAAATGGCGCACCTCGGTCAACCGCGCCGCGGAAGCGATGACGATCTTTGCCGTCGCGTGCGCCGGCATCTTCCCGGTGTTCCATACCGGTCGTGTCTGGTTCGCCCTGCTGCCCGGCTATCTCTTCCCGGCCCCCAACGCCAACGAGATCTGGCCGCAGTTCCGCTCGCCGCTGCTCTGGGACGTCTTTGCCGTCTCCACCTACGGCACGGTATCGCTCCTGTTCTGGTACGTCGGATTGATCCCCGACCTTGCCACCCTGCGGGACCGCGCGAAGGGCTTCCTCCGCAAGTTCTTCTACGGACTGTTCTCGCTCGGCTGGACCGGCTCGAACCGCCACTGGAGCAACTACGAGAAGGCCTACCTCCTCCTCGCCGGCCTCAGCACCCCGCTGGTGCTCTCCGTGCACTCGATCGTGTCTTTCGACTTCGCCGTTTCCGTCGTCCCCGGATGGCACACCACGATCTTCCCGCCGTACTTCGTCGCCGGCGCCATCTTCTCCGGCTTCGGCATGGTGCTCACCCTGCTGATCCCGCTCCGCTCGCTCTTCAACCTCCACGACGTCATCACCGTCCGGCACGTGGAACTGATGTGCAAGGTGCTGCTCGCGACAGGTTCCATCGTCGGATACGCGTACGGAATGGAGTTCTTCATCGCCTGGTACGGCGGCAGTCCCTACGAGCTCTACGCGTTCAAGAACCGTGCGTTCGGTCCCTACTGGTGGAGCTACTGGTCGATGATCTCCTGCAACGTCATCAGTCCGCACTTCTTCTGGTTCAAGAAGCTCCGCTCCAACCTGGTGTTCGTCTGGATCGTCTCGATCTTCGTGAACATCGGCATGTGGTTCGAGCGCTTCGTCATCATCGTGACCTCGCTCCACCGGGATTACCTCCCTTCGAGCTGGGGTTACTTCACCCCGAGCTGGGTGGACGTCATGACCTTCGTGGGAAGCTTCGGGCTGTTCATGACCCTCTTCCTCCTCTTCATCCGGTTCCTGCCCACCATCGCCATCAGCGAGGTCAAGGGCGTCACGCCCCAGGCCGACCCGCACCACCCCCTCGGCGGTGCGAAGGGACACCACTAATCGCCGTCAACGATGAGCGCCTCCCCCCTTAAACCCCACGCGTTGCTGGCCGAGTTCGGCACCGCCGCGGACATCTTCGAAGCGGCGATCCTTTGCCGCGACGCGGGCTTCTCCAAGTGGGACGTCCACACTCCGTTCCCCATCCACGGCATGGACGAGGCGATGGGCCTCCGGAAGTCGCCGGTGGGCTGGTTCACGTTCTGCGGTGGCATGACCGGCTTCTCCGCGGGCATGACCATGATCTGGTACATGAACAAGTTCGACTACCCCCTGGTGGTCGGCGGCAAGCCCCTGTTCACCCCGCTCTACGCCTTCCCGGTCAGCTACGAGATGACCATTCTGCTCAGCGCCTTCGGGACGCTGTTCGGCATGTTCTTCCTCAACCGCCTGCCGAAGCTCTACAACCCGCTCTTCAAGAACGAACGTTTCAAGAAGGCGACCGACGACCGCTTCTTCATCGTGATCGAGGCGGCGGATCCGAAGTTCTCGCTGGAGGCGACCCGTGCGTTCCTCACCGAGAAGTGCCACGCCACGGCCGTTGAAATCGTGGAGGACTGAATGCGCATCTTCCTCAAATACTTCTTCACCCTGTACGTCCTCGGCGTCGCCACGGTCATCGGCATTGCCGGTTTCCGCGGCTCCAAGACCACCCGGACTCCCATCGAGGTGTTCCCGGACATGGACCGTCAGCCGAAGCTCCGGCCGCAGACGACGACCAAGTTCGCCCAGTGGGCCGACGGCCAGTCCTCACGAGTCCACCCGGTCGGCACCGTCTCCCGCGAATCCGCCTGGGAAGACAACGCCTTCAACACCGGCAAGCAGGGCGGCGCCTTCGTCGAGGCGATGCCCATCGAGGTGACCGCCTCGGTCCTCAAGAAGGGCCAGGAGAAGTACAGCGTGTATTGCAAGCCCTGCCATGGCGTCCTCGGCGACGGCAAGGGCATCACCAGCAAGTTCGGCATGGGCAACGTGGCGAACCTGCATCAGGACCGTCTCATCAAGACCCAGGACGGCGACATCTTCAACACCATCGGCAACGGCAAGTCCACGATGATGGGCTATGCGTCCGCCATCCCGGTCGCGGACCGCTGGGCGATCGTCGCCTATGTCCGGACACTCCAGCTGAGCCGCTTGGCGGCCGAGTCCGAGGTCCCCTCGGCGATCCTGCCCACCATCAAGTAAGGAACCATGAACCCGGCTTCCCGATTCTCCCGCACCTGGATGGCCCTGCTGGCCACCGCCGCC
>CAIYXO010000477.1 GCA_903930165.1 uncultured Verrucomicrobiota bacterium
CAAGCAGTCCTACGTCTTCGAACTCAAGGCCGACGGCGACAAGCTCACCGGCAAGGCCACCGGCGACGTCAACGGCGAGAACCGCCACGTCGCCGAACTGCGCGACGGCAAGCGGACGGGCGACACGGTCTCCTTCGCCGAGAACTTCCCGTTCCAGGGCAACGACATCACCATCACCTACAGCGGCAGGCTCGTGGACGGGGAACTCCGTCTTACGCGCAAGGTCGGCGACTTCGCCACCGAGGAGCTCGTCGCCCGACGCGAGAAGCCCGCGGCGGCACCGGCCGCCAAGGACGCCGGCCCGGCCGGCCGTTGGCAGGGCGAGTTCGAGTCGCGGATCGGGGTGCAGAAGTACCTCTTCGATTTCGCGGTGCAGGACGGCAAGCTCACCGCCAAGGCCGTGGCCGAGGCCCGGGAGCAGAAGCGCGACGTGGAGTTCCTCGAGCCGAAGTTCGCGGGCGACACCATCACCTTCGTCGAACTGCGCAAGATCCAGGAGAACGAGATGCGCATCGAGTACACCGGCAAGGTCGGCGAGAAGGGCATCCAGTTCGAACGCAAGGCGGGCGAGTGGGGCAGCCAGAGCTTCCTCGCGACCCGCGTCGGAGCCGCCCCTGCGCCGGCGGCCTCGGCCGCGCCGGCCGCCGGCCCGGCACCGCGCCCCGGTCGCGGAGGCTTCGGCGGTCCGATCGAACTCGGACCGGACGACAAGGCCGCCTTCCCGCCGGTCCCCGAGGGCTACGACCAACCCCGTGACGGCGTTGCCCACGGAAGCCTGGAGAGGGTCGAGTACGACTCCAAGTCGGTCGGCACCCGCCGCAAGGCGCTCGTCTACACCCCGCCCGGCTACTCCAAGTCCCGCAAGTACCCCGTGCTGTACCTGCTCCACGGCATCGGCGGCGACGAGGAGGAATGGCGCCGCGGCGGGCACCCCGAAGTCATATTGGACAACCTGGTCGCCGACGGGAAATCGGAGCCGATGATCGTGGTGATGCCCAACGGCCGGGCGCAGGCGGACGACCGCGCGGGTTCGAACCCCATGGCCACCGCGCCCGCGTTCGGCGCCTTCGACAAGGATCTCCTCGGCAGCCTGATCCCCTTCGTCGAGGCCCGGTATTCCGTGAAGCCCGACCGCGAGAACCGCGCCCTCGCCGGGCTTTCCATGGGTGGCGGACAGTCGCTCAACTTCGGCCTCGGCAACCTCGACACCTTCGCCTGGGTCGGCGGCTTCTCCTCGGCCCCCAACACGCGGCCGCCGGCGGAACTCGTGCCCGATCCCGCCAAGGCGAAGTCCTCCCTCCGCCTGCTCTACGTCTCCTGCGGCAACAAGGACGGCCTCATCCGCATCAGCCAGGGCGTCCACGCCCACCTGAAGGAGAAGGACGTGCCCCACGTCTGGCACGTCGACGAACACGCCCACGACTTCCAACACTGGAAGAAGGCGCTGTACCTTTTCTCGCAGCAGCTCTTCAAGCCCAGCGGTCGGTAACCCATGAAGCCCCTGAATTGGATCCTCGGCCTCGCCGTGGGAGGACTGGCCACCCTCCCCACCTCCGCGGCCGGTGCCGCGGACCGTCCCCTCCACGTGCTCCACCTCGGCCCGGTCCCCGCCGCCACCGGCGGCCGCGGCCCCGACGCGCGCACCAACTACGCCTACCTGCCCGGACAGACCCTCGCGCCCGAGGCGATCCTCTTCGACCACGTCGCCTCGCCCACGAACCTCACCGAGGCCCGGTTGCGCCACTACGACGCCGTCGTCCAGACGCTGCCGGATTCCGGCCTCGACGAGACCCGGCGCGGTTGGCTCGAAGGGTTCCGGAAGGGCGGCAAGGGCTGGATCCGGTTCACCGACGGAACGCGGCCCACGGACGCGGCCCTCCGCACGGCCGTTCTCGAGTCCGTGCCCAAGGACGCGAAGTCCGCCTGGGAGGCCTCCCTGGCCGCCCGCCCGCCGCTCCGTCGCGTCGCCGGCGAGGTGCCCAACTACGAGCGCCGCCCGCAACCGGTCGGTTACCAGGAGCCGCTCGCTCCCGAGGACAGCATCCGCTACACGCAGGTCCCCGCCGACTTCGAGATGAAGCTCTTCGCGGCCGAGCCGGACGTGATGAAGCCGATCTGGATCGCCTGGGACGAACGCGGCCGCGCCTGGGTGGTCGAGGCCAAGGACTACCCCCACGGCCTCCTGCCCGAGGGCCAGCCCGGCAAGGCCGACATCAAGATCTGCGAGGACACCGACGGCGACGGCCGCGCGGACCGGTTCACCGTCTTCGCCGAAGGCCTCAACCTCGCCACCTCCCTCGTCTTCGTCGACGGCGGCGTGCTCGTCTCCGAGGCGCGCCACATGCTCTTCCTCAAGGACACCGACGGCGACGACAAGGCCGACGTCCGCCGCACGGTCCTGCCCGGCTGGGGTGTCGGCGACTCGCACGCCATGCAGGGCAGCCTGACCCGCGGCTTCGACAACTGGCTCTACGGCGCGGTGGGCTACTCCAACTTCCGCGGCCAGGTCGGCGGGAAGAACATCGACTTCGGACAGGGCGTCTTCCGGTTCAAGGCCGACGGCTCCGCGCTCGAGTTCCTGCACCAGTACAACAACAACACCTGGGGTCTCGGACTCAACGCCGCCGGCGACGTGTTCGGCTCCACCGCCAACGGCAACCCCAGCTTCTACGGCTACCTGCCCGCCCACATCCTCAACCCGACCCAGCCCGGCCCGGGACGTCGTGGTGGCGGCGGTGGCGGCGGCGGTTTCCGGCCCGGCTACCGGCTCGACGGCGACAACACCCCCGAGGCAGACACCCGCAACGTCCGACGGCTGCCTTCCGCAAAGTCGCTCGCCCCGGGAATGCGCATGCACCCCAACACGCCGAACG
>CAIYXO010000478.1 GCA_903930165.1 uncultured Verrucomicrobiota bacterium
CAAGAAGTGGGAACGGGACTGGGAGTCGGTGAAGTACTGCTCGGACGCCTGCCGTCGCGGCGTGCATCCGCTGGCCCGGCGGAAATCCTGAGCGGCACCCCGGCCGGAACCCACGTTGCCGTCCCAACGCCCTTTTGGATCCAAGAACTATCCGACGTTCTCCCCAACTCCGCGTGACGGACCACCTCGGAACCTTCCTCGGGGTTCGCAGGCCCTTGTGCCCTTGGCACCCTTGGTTGGGAGGAACCGATCCACGGACGGGTTTCGCCGTTGGAGGTTCGCAACCAAGGGTGCCAGGGGTGCCCAGGGGATCGGGGCAGGCCGAGGTTTTCCAGGTGGACACTGTCCGGATCCCGATCCCCATCTCCCTTCGCGTCCGGTTGCGTTGGCGGAAGGTCCCTTCGGCACCGGCATTTGCCATTGCGACGGTGTTCACGCACGCTCTGCCCACACTGCTATGGCCGCCAAGAACGACACGCGCATCCCGGTCACCGTCCTCACCGGATTCCTCGGATCCGGCAAGACCACCCTGCTCAACCGCATCCTCACCGCCAAACACGGCAAGCGGATCGCCGTGATCGAGAACGAATTCGGAGAGATCGGCATCGACAACGAGTTGGTCATCCAGGCGGACGAGGAGATCTTCGAGATGAACAACGGGTGCCTCTGCTGCACCGTGCGCGGGGACCTGATCCGGATCCTGGGCCAGCTGCTCAAGCGCAAGGACCGCTTCGACTACATCCTGGTCGAGACAACCGGTCTCGCGGATCCCGGACCGGTCGCCCAGACCTTCTTCAGCGACGAGGAGATCAAGGAGCACTTCCGTCTCGACGGCATCGTGACCCTGGTGGACGCGAAGCATCTTCCGCTGCACCTGAACGACGCCCCGGAGGCCAAGCAGCAGGTGGCCTTCGCCGACCGGATCGTCCTGAACAAGACGGACCTGGTGACGCCGGACGAACTGGTCCACCTCGAGAAACAGCTCCGGGCCGTGAACGCGGTGGCCCAGTTCCACCGGACCCAGCAGTCGAACCTCTCGGTGGAGGAGGTGCTGGACATCCATGCCTTCGACCTCGACCACAAGCTCACCCTCGACGGGGACTTCCTCGAGAAGTCGCTCCCGTTCGAGTGGAGCGGCACCTACCACCTCGACGGCGGCGACCACCAGCTGAAGCTCGAGGCCGGCCCCGATCCGGTGATGGGGGTCGTGTTGCTCCAGTTGGACACCCATTCCCACGACACCTGCGACCATGACCATGGCCATGATCACGACCACGACCACGGACATGTGCATGGGCACCAGGAAGGCGGTGATCATGAACACGGTCACGATCACGATCACGGTCATGACCATGGGGAAGGGGAGGAATGCCATGGCGGCTTGCACGACGCTTTGCATGCGGCCGAGGACGTGGCGGAGGTGGTGTTCGGCGGCATCGGCACGGCGGTCCGTCAGGGCGGCCTGATCAAGCCCGGACGGATCCTCCACAAGCTGATCCTCGGCGAAGACGGCCTCGCGGCGACGGTGCGGATCCCGGCCCACGGGAACTACGCGCTGTTCACGCAGCATGGCCTCGACGAGTTCAAGGGCCGGATCGAGAAGGACGGCAATGCCATCGAGCCGGGCCACGTCCACGAGCACGGCGGCCACCACCACGAGCACACCCACGACGAGACCGTCTCGAGTGTCGGCATCGAGGAGCGTCGGGAGCTGGACGCCAAGAAGCTGAACGCGTGGCTGAGCGAACTGCTGCAGACCAAGGGCCAGGACATCTTCCGGATGAAGGGCATCCTGAACCTCCGTGGGCAGGCGAACCGGTTCGTCTTCCAGGGAGTGCACATGCTCTTCGAGGGCAAGCCCGAGCGGCCGTGGAAGGATGAGACCGAGCGGAAGAGCCAGTTGGTGTTCATCGGCCGCAATCTCGACCGCGAGGCGCTGAACGCGGGCTTCCGTCGCTGCCTGGCGTAGTCCCTCCGGGGCGCGGAGAGGTCCCGGGAAACCTTGGAAAGCGTTCCCACGAACGCGTCCGCGGCCCGATCTCCTTCGCGGCTTGGCGCCTTTGCGCGAGGCTTTCCCCCGCCGCCCGCCTCAACGGGGACGGTGCGGGAAGCTGGAAGTCGCCGGCAGCGTGGTGTTGGCGTCGGCGATGAGGTCCACCAGGCCGCGGTGGTAGGCGAACCAGTAGACCATGCCGGAGAGCGTCGTCATGGCCGCGGGAACCGCCAGGACCATCGGTCCGAAGCGCTTGTCGCCGAGCGCCCCGAACAGGCCGCCGACGGCGAAGGCCCCGAACACCGCGATGAGGAACCCAAGCTTCCATCGGTCGATCGCGCGGTGGCGGATCCAGTGTCCGATCATGACGCCGATGTCGGTGACCGTTCCGGTGACGTGGGTGGTCCGGATGAGGAAACCGCAGTAGCTGCTGGCCATGGCGTTCTGGAGGCCGAGGGCAGTCGACGCCAGCGGCAGGGCCCACTTCGAGCCGATCGCGAGCAGCCAGGTCGACAACGCGAGGAGGAATCCTTCGGCCATCAAGGCGGTGCCGTATCGGCGTCCAGGGACCAGTCGCGAGGCTCCGATGAGCACGCCGCTGGCGACGGAGCCCAGGAGGAAGCCCACGACGATGAGGGAGGTGGAGGCGGCATCACCCCAGGCGGCCTTGGCGAGGTCGAGTCCCAGGTGGGAAACGGCGCCGCTCATGTGGCTGACCGGGGCGTGGAAGAAGCCGAGTCCGACGGCGTTGATGAATCCGGCATTTCCGGCGAGGAGCATGGCGCCAGGCACCAGGAAGCGGACGCCGGAGAAGTTCGCCTGGGGTTTTAGGACCGAAGGGCCCTGATAGCTCACCCGGAAAGCCTGCACCCAGTGCCGGACCAGTGGAAGGCCTGGTTCGCCCGGTCTTTCGCCTGGGCCGCAGGGATGCAGCCGGAGCGAAGAACCGCCTCGAGCCAATGCTCCAAGACGTCTGGGGATCCATGATTCCGGATCCGCGATTCCCGATCTTCCGGAAGTAGCCGGGGCTGCCAAGCTGCGGTCCCCTCTCCGTTCTCCGCTCCCGTTTCCGGAATCGCGTGCGGCGGTTCAGGAGTGCTTGCGGAGGAATCCCAGGGGCGCGGAGTCCCGGCTTCAGCCGGTCCGAATCCCGGATGCCTCCGCACGGATGCAGCCCGGCCGCGTAGGGGACACGGCCTTCACCGGCCCACACGGCAGACATCCGCAGCCGACCAGGCCTGCATGGGCATTCCCGATTTGTTGTCGGCCGCGTCCCATGACCCGGCGCCTTCTCAGATTGGACGCCCGTGAGACCGGAATGCGCAAAACCGGCTGAAGCCGGGACTCCCTACCACGGAAAGTCTTCGCGCCCTTGGCACCCTTGGTTGTGAAACCCGGACGCATGTCCCATCCGGTTCCCGGGGGATCCAACCGCGGACGCCCACGTTGCCCGGACGCCGACTGCGCTGAACCACCAGGTTCATACCACCAAGACACCCCGCATCGTCGGGGGCAGTTCTTGGCGTGCCGATTCCTTCCGCATCGTTCCGCATGGGACCCGAATGCTCGCGTAATGGACGCAGGAGGTGTCCGCCGATCAAGAATCGGGCTGGAACCCGGAAGCCGGGTTGCCGATGTTCGCAGGACCGTGCCGCCGTTTTCCGCCCCGCTTCGCAATGCCGACTGGATCCTCGACCTCGATGAGCCGGTGTCGGCCGTCTCCGTTTCACCCGACGGTACCCGCGCCGCCGCGCTGACCGTCGAGGGCCATGTCGTCGTGGTCGAGCTGGCCACCGGCCGCCGGCTCCAATCGGTGCGCGCCCACGAGGGTGGAGGATTCCGTCTCGCCTGGCATCCGCGTGAGGACCAGTTCGCGACCTCGGGCCAGGATGGCCATGTCCGGATCTGGGATGGGAAGGAGGCGCGGGAGACCGACCGCTTCCAAGTCGGCGCGTCCTGGGTCGAGCAGTTGGCGTGGTCCCCGGACGGGTCGATGTTGGCCGCCGGAGCCGGTAAGAGCGTGGTCCTCTGGCGCCCCCAGGGAGGGGTTTTCCAGCAGTTCCGCGAACACCGCAGCACCGTCGCCGCGTTGACGTGGTGGCGTGACGGCAGCCGGGTCGCCGCCGCCTGCTATGGAGGGGTCTCGGTCTACGATCCCGTCGCAGGCGACCTTCTCGAGGTCCTTCCCTGGAAGACCAGCCTCCTGTCCCTGGCGGTCTCGCCGGACCACCGGTGGATGGTGGCGGGCACGCAGGAGATGAGCGTGCAGATCTGGCCGCTGCCGTTCGTGGAGGGCGAGGAGTTGGCCATGTCCGGATACAACGCGAAGGTCCGCGACCTCTCCTGGCACCATTCCGGGCGGTATCTCGCCACCGGTGGCGGCGAGGAGATCATGGTCTGGGACTGCGGCGGACGGGGGCCGGCCGGAAGCACGCCCAGGATCCTGGAAGGGCACCTGAACCGGGTCACGGCGCTGGCCTACCAGGGCCGTGGACACGTGTTGGCGAGCGGCGGACAGGACGGGATGATCTTCTTCTGGAACGCTGGGAAGAGCTCCCAGGCACTGCGGCAGATCCGGCTTTCCGGTGCGATCACGACGCTGGCCTGGACGCCGGACGACCTCAAGGTGCTGGCGGGAACGCAGGATGGGCGACTTGCCCTCGCCTCGACGCCGGGTTGAGGGGTGGGAGGTTGAAGCGTTGAAAGGTTGAAGAGGGAATCGTCGCCGATGGCCGCATTCCGGCCTCCCATATCAACCTTTCAACGCTTCAACGCTTTAACCTGCCCCCAAGAGTTGAGCTTTTCCCGGAAGGCTTCACCGTTCCGGCGGGCGTAGCCCAATGGACATGACCCCTCCAGCAACCGAAACCCTTTCCATGCCCGCTCCCGACTATGTCGATCTTGGTTTCCGCCGCATCGAGGGGGAGATCCGCGAGTTGTCGTGTTGCCTGGCCACCGTCCTGGGCGAGTTGGGTGAGGAGCGGTTGGCGGAGTGGCTGCCATGGCGGGGTGGAGCGGAGGCCCTCCCGTCCGGGCCGTTGCCCCGTCGGCTTGGACTGGCCTATTCGGTCGCCTTCCAGCTGCTGAACATGGTCGAGGAGTCGGTTGCGGCGGAGATGCGGATCCTTCGGGAACGTTCGGAAGGACCCGCGGCGGAACGCGGACTCTGGGCGGCGCAGCTTTCGGAGATCCGTGACGGCGGGCAGGGTGCCGCCTCCGTCGCCGCGGCCCTTCGGCGGGTGGAGGTCGAACCGGTGCTCACCGCCCATCCCACCGAGGCGAAGCGTCTTTCGGTGCTGGAGCAGCATCGCGTGATGACCGGGCTCGTGGAGCGTCTCTCGACGGACCAGTCGCCGGCCCGCCGTTCCGAGCTGCTCTCAGAGATCCGCGCGGCCCTGGAGCGGCTCTGGCGGACCGGTGAGATCCTGCTGCAGAAGCCCACGGTCACGGACGAACGCCGCAACGTTCTCCACTACCTGCGGGATGTGTTCCCGGTGGTGCTGTC
>CAIYXO010000479.1 GCA_903930165.1 uncultured Verrucomicrobiota bacterium
ACCGCGGTCGTGCCCTCGCCGACGCCGATGATGCCGATGTCGGGGCTTCGGACCACGCGCACCTCGAGCTGTGGCAGCTTCCTCTTGAGCGTGAGCGCGGCCATCAGGCCGGCGCTGCCGGCGCCGAGGACGACGATGGACTGGACCTTCATTTCGGGCGTTGGGTTGGCGGAACTTTCGGGAGTGGGGAAGTGGGACCAAGGGACAGACAAAGGCCGCCCGACGCAAGCGCGCCGGGCGGCCCGTGTTCCTATGCAAGGATCTGCGCGCTCATTCGCCGCGCAGACGGAAGTATCTCGCGGGGCGCGTGGAGACGCCCTCGATGACGTGGTTGGTGCCGGTGAGGCCGGTGGCCAGAGGAGTCCACTGGCCGAGGGTTTCGCCGGCTTCGAGGCGGTAGGTGGTGGCCGGCACCGGGCTCCAGCGCAGGGTCAGCCGGTCCGCGGCAGACTCGTAGACCGGCGTCAGCAGGGTCGGCGGCACGGCGTTGTAGGCCGGCAGCTCGGAGGAGTGGATCTGCCCGATGGCGTCGGCTCCGAGCAGTCCGTCGTACACCCGGAGACGGGCGATGCTCATCGAGCCGCGCAGGCCGCCGGTCGCATTGCCGTTGGCCTCGTTCTGGGCCCCGAGGAGGAAGCGCAGCGGGACCGGGGTCTCGGCGTTGTTCACCGAGTGGGTGGCCAGCGGCGCGGTGAGCACCTCGCTGTTGGCGAGCGTGCCGTTGGAGTAGACCGAGACCGTGGTCGTGGCCGGGTCGTAGGTGTAGGCGATGTGGGTCCAGGCGCCGGTGACGACGCGTCCGTTCCAGCCGATGTCCGGCGCTCCCCAGTGTCCGACGGCGCCGAAGGCGGCGTTGCCGCCGTGGTTGAAGGACACGTTGGAGCCGTCGGGACCGCCGCGGCGACCCCAGGCGAAGATCGTCTCCTCGTCGGCGGCCGCCGGGTTGTAGATCCAGGCGTCCACGGTCCTCGGGGCGTTGTCCCCGATGAAGCCCGGCGCCGCGGAGCCGAAGTAGTACTGGGTGCCGTCGAGCGTCACGGCCTTGACGCCGGCGACGGTCTCCACCTGGGACGGGGTTCCGCCCGCGGTGAACGGATGCTGGATCAGCCCCGCATTGGGCCAGCTGGACAACGGCCCGGCGGCGAGGCCGGAGGCGTTCAGGTCCACCAGCTTCACCGGGGTGGCGAGGTTGGGAGTGCTGGTCGCGAGGGCGGGATTGGACCCGTGGAAGACCTCCTGGCCGTCCGCGAACCCGTCGCTGTCGCTGTCGGCGAGCGTGGGGTTCGTCGACGTCTCCTGGCCGTCCGTGAGGCCGTCCCCGTCGGAGTCCGCGGCGAGCGGGTTGGTCGTCCGGGTGACCTCGGCGCCGTCGTTCAGGCCGTCCCCGTCGCTGTCCGGGTTGTTGATCACGGTTCCGCGGGTGTACTCCTCGAGGTTGCTCAGGCCGTCGGCGTCCTGGTCCCGGGCCGCGTCGGCCGCGCTGTTCGGGTTGAGGAAGTCGGGATACTGGCGCTCGAACCCGGTCGGAAGCCCGTCGTTGTCGAAGTCGATGAGCCCGAACTCGCCGGCCTCGGCGAGGTACTTGGCCTGGATCTCGGTGGGCGTCAGCGGACGGTCGTGCACCCGGAGGCGGGCGACGGTCAGCGTGGGGGCCTCGCCGGTCTCGATCCCACCGCTGGCGAGGTTCTGCGCGCCGAGCCGGAACGGCAGCGGACGCCCGGTGCTGTCGGTGGCATGGGTGGCGAGGACGAGGTCCTCCGAGTTGGCGAGCGTGCCGTCCGCGAAGACGCTCGAGGTGGTTCCGTCGTAGGTGTAGACGATGTAGTTCCAGCGTCCGAAGGACAGCTTGCCCTGCCAGTCGAGGTCGGCCGCGCCCCATCCGCCGTACGCGCCCCAGGTGCCGTGGACACCGTGGCCGAAGGCGCCGTTGGAGTTGTCGGGCCCGCCTCCGCGGCGACCCCAGGCGACGACGGTCTCGAAGTCGGATCCGGCCGGGTTGTAGACCCAGGCCTCGATGGTGCGGGTCGCGGCGCCGGCGAGGAAGCCCGGTGCCGAAGGCCCGATGAAGTTGTTGGCGGCTCCGGTGAAGTTGGCGCCCTTGACCCCGGTGAGGCTGACGACCGAGGGGGTCGCGCTGCCGCTCGAGGCGAAGTTGCCGGGCAGGACACCGGTGTTCTGCCACTGCGCCAGCGCCCCCTCGTTCAGGGCGGTGGCATCCAGCTCGATCAGCGGTCGCGTGATGTTCGGCGTGCTGGTGGCCGAATTCGGATTCGAGCCGTGGACGAATTCCTGGAAGTCGGCGAAGCCGTCGGAGTCCGTGTCCGCCAGCAG
>CAIYXO010000480.1 GCA_903930165.1 uncultured Verrucomicrobiota bacterium
CCTTGGCCGGAACGGGACGTCCGCGCCCTCGGCGGCCGGAGTGTCGCCGGTCTCCTGGCGCTGCATCGCAGCGACGACGGATCCCCGATGTTCCTGCTGGCCGAATCCAACTGGCGCGACGGCCAACCGGATACCCCATCCGTCTCAATCCATCGTCAAGTTCCGCCACGCGCCCTCGCCCCTTCCTCCGCTTCCGTCGGCGCCCTCGTCCTTGCGGACCTCGTCGGGGATTCCCACCCGGACCTGGTGGTCGCCGGCCGCGCCGCACCGGGACGTTGGCCCGTCGGAGTGGCCTCACGGATCCTCACCGGCACCGCCGACGGATTCGGCGCGGAGGTGGCGATCCCAGGCGACGGACTCACCACCGGTGCGACCGCCGCGGACCTGGACGGAGACGGACGCGACGAACTGGTCCTCGCCACGGAGTTCGGTCCGCTTCGGATCTTCCGGCGATCGGGGACCGGTGTGGCCCCGTGGGATCCGGAATTGCGCTTCGCCGAGGCCGCCCGGAGGCCGATTCCGGCGTCGGGCCTGAAGGGATTCTGGAATGGCGTCACCGCGGCGGACTTCGACGGCGACGGTCGCCTCGACCTGGCCGCCGGCAACTGGGGATGGAACTTCGGCGAGGCACGCATCGACCCACGCAAGGATCGGGTGACGGTCTTCCACGGAGATTTCGGCCTCGGAACCGGGGTCCATCCACTGATCGCCTCGGTCGATCCCGCACAGGGAATCCCGCTGCCGTGGCGCGAATGGTCCCAGGTGCGCAATGCACTGCCGTTCATCCTGGAAAAGGCGCCGGACCACGCGTCCTTCGGTCGAACCTCGGTGGAAAGCCTGCTCGGCACCCATGCCCGCGAAGCCCAACGCCTCGACGCCGACTGGTTCGCCAGCTCCGTCCTCCTGAATCGGGGGGACCACTTCCTGGTGCGCCCGCTTCCGCCGGTGGCCCAATGGACCCCTGCATTCGGAATCTCCGCGGCGGACTTCGACGGAGACGGCCGCACGGACCTCTTCCTCACGCAGAACCACTTCGGATCGGACGCGGAGACGTCCCGCCAGGACGCAGGCCTCGGCCTGGTCCTGATCGGTGATGGAAAGGGAGGCTTCCAGCCTTTGGACCCGGCCGAGTCGGGGGTCCGTATGACCGGCGAAGGACGGGGCTCCGCGGTGCTCGACTTCGACCACGACGGCCGCATGGATGTCGTCGCGGCGCAGGCGGAAGGACCGGCGAAGCTCTTCCGCAACCGTACAGCCGTCGCGGGTTGGACCGTCTCGCTCCGCGGAATGAAGGAGAACCAGGCTGCCATCGGAGCGGTGGTACGCACGGAATCCGCCGGTTCGCAGGGTGCCGCCCTTCCGGTCCGGGCAGGCTCCGGATGGTGGTCGCAGGATTCCCGTCGGGTGTTGATCACCGGCGGAAGACCCGTGGCCGTCCGGGCCCGTTGGCCAGGAGGAAGGGAGACCAGGACACCATGGCCCGACGACCGCAGGGAATTGGAGATCGTCGAGACGGAAATCCGGGACTGAGCCGCCAAGGAATTGCTGTTTGCTCCGGTCCCGACCATCCCGGAGTGTCTTTCCCATGCAGTTTTCAGAAGACCTCCTGCAACGCGCCCGTCGTGTCCGTCTGTTTCTCTGCGACGTGGACGGCGTGCTCACCGAGGTCAACGTCACGATGGGCGGGGGAGTGGAATCCAAGACCTTCAACATCCGTGACGGACTCGGATTGCGACTGCTGCAGACGGAGGCGGGAATCCGAGTGGGTTGGATCTCGGCGCGCCCCAGCGATGCCACCTCCATGCGGGCCCAGGACCTCAAGGTGGACTTCGTGCACCAGTCCTCGATGCCCAAGGTCGAGGCGATCTCGAACCTGCTGAAGGACACCGGGGTGGCATGGGACGAGATCTTCTACATGGGTGACGACGTCGTGGACCTGGGTGTGCTCAAGCGCGCCGGCTTGGCCGCCACACCTTCCGACGCCATCCCGGAAGCCCGGGCCTTGGCGCACTTCATCGCCCCGAGTCCTGGCGGAAGAGGAGCCGTCCGCGAGGCCGCGGAACTGGTGCTCAAGGCCCAGGGCCACTGGGACCGGATCCTGACGAAATTCACTTCCTAACCGACCCCGCAGTCCGGGACTCTCCCCACGGTGTTCCGCCGTACCCACATTTTCGTCGCCGGCCTGGTCCTGATCGGGTCCCCGGCCATGGAGGCCCAGGCGCCGACCAAGCCGGCGTCGCCCGCCGCGGCTCCCGCCCCGGCACCCGGGATCATCCGCAATTGGGGGATCAGCCTGCGGGACGGCACGTCGGGACGGGTCCAGGTCCGGTTCTCCTCGAGCGAGGCCGCACCGGCCAAGACCGAGGGTGGTCTGATGCCCGCCGTCTGGGATGTCACCGGACTTCGGCTTGAGACGTTCCGTGCCGACGAGTCCGCGGACTTCACCATCGAAGCCCCCGCCTGCCGCGTGAACGTGACCACCCGGGACGCCGCCTCTCCAGGCCCCTTCACCGCCCATCGGGACGGGGACGGAATCCTCATGACCGGAACCGGCTTCAACTTCGACAACGGCCGCCAGCGGCTCGTGGTCTCCAACGACGTCCGGATCGAGATCCGCGCTTCCCTGGTCAAGACATCCCCTTCCCCGAAATGATCCGACACTCCATCCTTCTCCGCTGGATCCTGTTGACCCTGCTCTTCGCGGTCCCGGCACAGGCCCAGCTCCAGGACCGCATCCAGCTCACCGCAACCAACGCGGTCCTCGAGTTCCAGGAAGGCGTCTACCACCTCTGGGACCACGTCCGCGTGGAATCGTCGGGCGTCCTGACCCTGACCTGCGACGATCTCCGGGCGGTCCTGCCGCAGGACAAGGCCGCCGCTGCGACCACCGGGGCGACGGTCGCCTCAGGATCCGGTCGGCTGCAGTCCCTCGTCGCCACCGGCAACGTCCGGATCCAGTTCTTCCAGGCCGGCGCCGGCGGGACCACCAACGTCGTCCACGCCTCCGGCGAGAAGGCCGAGTACGGGGCCGCCGACGAGGTGCTCATCCTGACCGGCAATCCCCGCATCGAGACCGGCAGCGGCACCATGGTCGGCACCGAGGCGCTCATCTACGACCTCAAGTCGCGCAGCATGCGGAACCGCGGGCCGTACCGCATCGAACTGCGTTCCGACGTCCTGCGGAACTCCGTCCTCTTCAACCGGGGCACCAACGCCCCGAAGTCCCGCTGACGGCAATGGCCTCCCCCCGCAACCGGAGTCCCCGACGAGCCCGCCACTGCTGTCGGTACACGGACTGGCCAAGGCCTACCGGGGTCGTCCGGTGGTGGCCGGCGTGTCGATCGAGGTCCGGGCCGGGGAGATCGTCGGACTGCTCGGTCCCAACGGAGCCGGGAAGACCACCTCGTTCAACATGATCGTCGGACAGGTCCGCCCCGACGCGGGTCGGGTCGACCTGCTTGGCTCGGAGATCACAGGTCTCCCGATGCACCGCCGGGCCCGGCTCGGTGTCGGCTACCTCACCCAGGAACCGAGCGTCTTCAGGAAGCTCACGGTCGAGCAGAACCTCCTCGCCATCCTCGAGACCTGCGAGGGGAGCTCGTCCGAACGCCGCACCCGGCTCGCCCATCTGCTGGACGAACTCGACCTCGCCCGGCTCGCCCGCAGCCAGGCCTACCAGCTCAGCGGCGGCGAGAAGCGGCGACTCGAGATCACCCGGGCCCTCGTCACTTCCCCAAAGCTGCTCCTGTTGGACGAACCTTTCGCAGGCATCGATCCCATCGCGGTGTATGAGGTCCAGAAGATCCTCCGTCGCCTGCGGGACCGCGGACTCGGAATCCTCATCACCGACCACAACGTCCGCGAAACGCTCCGGCTCGTGGACCGCGCCTATGTGATCCACCAGGGACGCGTCCTCGCCTCCGGGTCCGGGGAGTTCCTGGTCAACGACCCGCAGGCCCGGGCGATCTACCTCGGACCCGAGTTCAACATGTGACCGCGAACCGAACCGACCGTGAAATCCCCAGCCACAGCCCGTGATTCCACCGGTCCGGTCACGGTGGAGAAGTTCTACACCGGCCACGCCGCCCCACTGGGCCTGAAGCTGCTGGCCGGAGCCGGCGGACTGAAGCGCCAGATCCTCGAGCCGACGGTCAACCGGCCGGGACTCGCCCTGGCTGGCTTCCAACGCTACTTCGCCCCAAAACGCGTCCAGGTGGTCGGCAACGTCGAGACCTCCTACCTCCGGTCGATCTCCACGGAGCTGCGCCGGCAACGCTACGCGGAACTGCTGCGGCACCGCATCCCCTGCATCGTCGTCTGCCGCGGGATCAAGGCCGACAGGGACCTCATCCGCGCCGCCGAGGAGCGGGACGTCCCGGTCTTCCAAACCGGCCTGGTGACGATGAAGTTCATCAACCTCGCCACCATCGCGCTCGACAACCTCTTCGCCCCGAGGACCCAGGTCCACGGCTGCATGGTCGACATCCAGGGCATCGGCGTGATCATCCAAGGTGAAAGCGGCATCGGGAAAAGCGAGGCGGTGCTCGGCCTGCTGGAACGCGGACACAGCCTGGTGTGCGACGACATCGTCCAGCTCACCATCCAGGACGGCCGGGAACTCGTCGGCACCGGCAAGGCCATCACCCGGAACCTCATGGAGGTACGAGGCATCGGCATCATCGACGTCGCCGCCCTCTTCGGCATCGCCGCCATCCGCTCCGAGATGCGGGTCGACCTCGTCGTCACCCTCAAGGCCTGGGAGAAGGCCGGCGACATCGAGCGCCTCGGCATCGAACAACGGCAGATGGACCTGCTCGGCATCCAGGTGCCGCACATGGACCTGCCGGTCAGGCCAGGACGCGACATCGCACGGCTCATCGAAGTCGCCGCGCTCCACACCAAGCTGCGGCTCAACGGCGTGAATCCCGCCGAGGACCTCCAACGCCGCCTGATGATGCAGATGAACCCCCGGCTCTGAACCCACCCATGCGTGTCCGAGCCAAGATCTGCGGGATCACCCGCTACGAGGACGCCGCCGCCGCGATCGACGCCGGCGCCGACGCCTTGGGCTTCGTCTTCGTCCCCGGCACACCCCGCTTCATCACACCCGCGGACGCCGCCGCGATCCTACGCCGCCTGCCCGCGTTAGTCGCACGGACCGGACTCTTCGTCGACGTGACTCACGAAGAGATCCTGCAGACGATCGAGGCCACCGGCATCGACACCGTCCAACTCCACGGCGCAGAGCCCCCTTCCCTGGGTACCGGGCTGATGTCGAGGGTGGCGGTCCTGAAGGCGTTCCGCATCCGCGGACCTGGATCCCTGGAAGCCCTGGAGTGTCATCGGGACGCCTGCTCGGCGTGGCTCTTGGACGCCTTCGTGGTCGGAGCGCACGGAGGCACCGGTGCCCGGTTCGATTGGAACCTGGCCGTCGACGCGGTCGGGATGGGCAAGCCCGTCGTCCTCGCCGGCGGCCTGGATCCGACCAACGTGGCCGAAGCCATCCGGCAGGTGCGACCCTACGCCGTGGATGTCAGCTCCGGGGTGGAGGCGTCGCCCGGCCGGAAGGATCCCCGCAAGCTTCGCGAATTCCTGGAGGCCGTGCGAAGGGCCTGAGCCGGAGCCAACGTCACGGAACCGGAGGGTGGCCACCGGCGGGCAAACGCCGGCTCACGGATTCCCGGGAAGCGACGGAAACGGAGGCATCTCCACGACCCGTGCACGCCTCGGGGTGGTGGTGGCGGCGGAATCGGCCTGCAATCCGCCGAATTGTCCCGGAGCCGCCTGGATCGCCGGGACGGTGATCGCGCCCGGAATCGAGGATCCGCCGGCCTGGATCGCCGGCAATCCGACAGCGGAGTTCCCCGCGGAGTTGGCGGCGCCGAAGCCACCCAGCACTTCCCCTCCACGTCCGATGACGGTCGGTCCCGCGGCACCGGATGCCGCCTGGTTCAACTGGCTGCCGAAGGCCGGGACCGGCGGAGGCGGCAAGGTTCCCTTGGGCGCGTTCGGATTCGCACCCGGGACGCCCGGAGCCCCGCCGGAAGCGGGGACCGCAGCCGCCTTCATGGCATTCTTCTCGAAGTCCAAGGTCAGGCTCTCCCCGTTGAACTCGATCTCGACCGCCTCTCCCGATTCATCGAGACCCACCAGCTTGATGGTCCCGATCAGGTCCTCGCCGTTCTTGAGACCGACTTCGACACCTTCCAGAAGGGCATCGGGAAACTCCATCGGCTTGCCCTTGGGCTGGTAGGCGATGAAGGCCCGGAGATCGCCGCCACGACGGGTGAATCCGGTGAGGAAGAACTCCGGCCGCTCCTTCGGGGGCTCGGGGGTCGCCTCGACCGGGGCGGGAGGAGGCGGCGGCTTCACACCGAAGACGTTGCGCGTCGGGATGCGGTTGTAGGGATGGGAGGGAGCCTGGGTGGCGGCCTCCTCCTGGGCCACAAGCACGCCTGTTCCCACAGCCAAAACCGCCAGGACGCAGGCCAAGGGGACCTGGAAACGGCCGGCGGAAGGGCGTTCGGAACGCGACGTCATGCCGGGAAAACACCAGCAGCCCGGTTTGGTTGCAAGCCAAGTCCACCCTTCCCGGAACTCGACTCGGCTTCCCGTCCGAACAAAATCGCCTCGGGACATACAAATCGTGTCCCGTCGGTGTCTGTGTAGGAAAAGGCGTGAATCGTCCCGGGGAACATCCGCATTGGTGTGAGGCGTTGTACGACGCCCAGGCTCCCGCCTTGGTCCTCTACGGCCGGGCGCTGGGGCTGTCCCACGGCGAGTCGCAGGATGTTCTCCACGAGGTGTTCGCCGCACTCCTGGTCCGGGAGACGAGGCCGGACCGTCCGGAGCACTACCTGGTCCGGGCCTTCCGGAACCGTGCCCTGAACCGTCGCACCTCGCTGTGGCGACGCCTGACCCGCGAGCTGGAGTCCGTCCGCTGGTTCGAACGCACGGAGCCCGAATCGCACCGGGAGGAGGCCGCGATGCGTTGCCTTGCCGGGCTGCCGCCGGAACAACGCGAGGTCATCGTCCTGAAGTTCTGGCACCAGCACACCTTCGAGGAGATCGGCGAACTGCTCGGGATCTCCCCAAACACCGCCGCCGGACGCTACCGCTACGGCCTGCAGAAGATCCGTCATTGCCTGAGTTCCGTTTCCCATGAAGCCGACATCCCAGAATCCGCTCTCGCGCTGGACCCCGAGGTCTCCCTCTCCGGCGCTGCGCCGTCGCCTGTTCGGTGACGCGCCGACCGAGGACTCGCCGGTGGGCATGATGGGCTGGTTCGCCCCGGCCCTGAGCGCCGCCTGCCTTTTCGCGGCCGCATTGGCCACGGCCCCGGTGTCCGGCGAGGCCCGCGCCGACGTGTCCGGCACCAACCTCACCCTGCTTGCCGTGCTCGAACACGCCACCGGCCAGAGCCAGATGAACCACCTCGCGTCGTCGAGTTTCAAATCGACAAACATTTCCACCGCCCGCTCCACTAACGGGCTCTCGACCGGCTGGAACTGATTCCGGCTTCCATAGACGCCGCACTTCCGCCCCTCGCACCCATTTCAGCACCGAATCCCCCCATGTCCCGACCGTCATCACCCAAGGCCGCCGGCACCGTCCCGGCCTCCGTCCCCGCCGCGACTCCACCGCCCGGGACCGCGGCAACGGCCTCCGACACGCTGTTCCGCCCGATGGACTGGATCACCTGCATCCTGGTGACCCTGTTCGTGCTGGCCGGCTACCTCTACACAGTGGCCCCGGACCTCACCCTCGAGGATTCGGGCGAGCTGGCCGTCGGTTCCATGTACGCCGGCGTTCCGCATCCGCCGGGCTATCCGGTGTGGACGGTCTACTCCTGGCTCTTCACCAAGCTCCTGCCCTTCTCCAACATCGCGTGGCGGGTGGCCGTCTCCTCCGCCGTCGCCGCAGCCGCCTCGGCCGGCCTCACCGCGCTGCTCATCTCCCGCGGCTCGAGCCTCATCCTCGAGGGCATCGAACACTTCAAGGACCTGCCCCGCCGCACCGAGAACGCCATCACCACGGTGGCCGCCTGGGTCGGCGGAAGCCTCCTCGGCTTCAACGGCTTCATCTGGTCCCAGGGCGTCATCGTCGAGGTGTACACCCTCGCCGTGCTCAACCTGGTGGCGCTGTTCTGCCTCCTGCTGAAGTGGATGTACTCCCCCGAGAAGCGCCGCTACCTCCACGCCGCCTTCTTCCTGTTCGGCCTCTGCCTGTGCAACCACCAG
>CAIYXO010000481.1 GCA_903930165.1 uncultured Verrucomicrobiota bacterium
CGCATTCGGTTCCGAAGAAACCGCGCCTCCGTTCCTGCCTCTTGGCGGCTTTGCGGCTTTGCGTGCGGCTCCCCCCCTCGGAGTCGGTTCACGCAGTGGCTGCCAAGGCCGCGGCGAAGTCGCCAACCGACTCGGCCCTGCTGGAGAGGTTCTTCACCTTCACCATCGGGACGCCTTCGGCAACGGGCTCGATCTTCGCGGTGAAGCGCGCGCCGAGTTCCAGGGCCCGCTTGAACTGCTTGTCCGACTTCGCCGGGGTCAGGCTGTACTCGACCACCCGGCCCGCTTCCCTCAGCGCCTGGACCAACCCCAGCGAGGCCGGCCGGAGCGACTCGTCCTCCACGAGCACCAGGACGTCCACGCCGGCGGTGAACTTCGGGAGCTTGCCCCGCGACTTCAGCAACTCCAGCAGGACGACGTCACCCATCCCGAAACCCAATGCCGGGAGGTCCACCTTGCCGTGGCTCAGAAGCTTGACCAGCTGGTCGTACCGCCCGCCGCCGGCGATGGCCCGGAACTCGCCCTTCCGATCGAAGGCCTCGAAGACCACCCCGGTGTAGTAGGCGAGTCCGCGGATGACGTAGTAGTCCACCTTCAGGTAGCCGCCGAGACCGCGGGCTTCCAGGTTCCGGATCAGTTCCGAAAGCTCGGGCGTCGGCTCCGCCGCCGCGATGAAGGACTGCACGTCGTCATACGAGATCCCCAGCGGCTGGAGCTTCTTCGCGGAGACCTCCGGATCCTCACGCTCGACCTTGTCGATGACCTGGTAGAACTCGTACTCGTGGGCCGGATCCCCGCCGCGCGAGGCGAAGAACCGCTGCCATGCCTGACGGCTGCTCAGGCGGATGACGAAGTCCTCCTCGGTGAGCCCGAGGGACCGCAGCGTGTCCACCAGCAGGGCCACGATCTCGGCGTCGGCCGCGATATCGGCCTCGCCGTAGATGTCGCAGTTGAGCTGGAAATGTTCCCGGAGCCGTCCCTTCTGCTGCTTCTCGTACCGGAACAGCTGCGGCATGGAGAACCACTTGATCGGCTTCTTGTAGGCCCGTTCCGACGACGCGACCATGCGGGACACTGTAGGGGTCATTTCCGGCCGCATCGAGACGGCGCGTTCGCCCTTGTCGACGAAGTTGAAGAGCTGGCCGACGATCTCCGCACCGGACTTCGCGGTGTAAAGTTCCAGGGGCTCCAGCGGCGGACCGTCGAACTCGCGGAAACCGTAACGACGCGCGGTGGACCTCCAGGCGTCGAAGATGTGCTGGCGCGCGTCGCAGGACCAGGCGTCCTTGTGCGGCAGCGGCTCGGGATAGAATTCGCGGAAACCGGGAAGGCATTCCATAGGGCCGGCCATTCAAGCCGCATCCACCGGAGGGCCGCAAGCCCGCTGCCACGGCGGCTCACGGTCGGACCACGTCGATTCTACGCCGTTGCCCGACCTGCCCGGATCCGAGAAATTGACGGCCGGGAATTCCAGGAAAATGAAGCACTCCATCCAGCTGATCGCGGTTCTCATTCTCGTCGTCGCCGCCGGTTGCCAAAGCGAGTCCGAGACCCAGCCGAAGACCGCCGAGGCCGAGACCGCCGGCGGCTGGTCCAAGGTGTCCGTCCAGGATGACAACGTCCGCAAGGCCGCCGAGGCCGCGGTCAGGTACGCCTCCAAGTCCTCGGGCAAACCCGTGGACCTCGTCTCCATCGACGAGGCCTCGCAGCAGGTCGTGGCCGGGATGAACTACTCCCTCAAGCTCACGGTGAAGGTCGGCGGAAAGACGCAGCGCGCGGAGGCCACGGTCTGGTGGCAGGCCTGGCGTCCGGTGCCCTTCGAGGTGACCGGCTGGTCACTCCAAAGCGTCCGGTAGGAGAGCCCCCTTCGGATTCGCGGGAGCGTCATGGAGTGCGCGAGTCCGCTCGCGCTTTGGGAAGAGACACGGATTCCACGGATTCATCCGGATCCACACCGACTGTCGTTTTGAGGGAAGTCCCCCTCCTAACCAAACCCCGAAAACGCCAAAGCCGGGTCCCTGTCTCGCAGGCACCCGGCTTTGCGGTAAGTCCTCCCGGACTCAGGCCTTCCAGCCGTGGTTCTCGCGGACCTGGATCATCGAGGACAGGATGTTGTTCCAGGTCTCCTGCTTGCCCATGACGTCGTTCGGGAACATGCAGCCGTCCCAGCAGATGTGCTGGAACTTCTTGGTCACCTTGCCGGCGTCGTCCCGCAGCCAGTAGCCGGCGTCGCGGGCGATGTTGAGCTTCCCGTTCGGATCGGTCGCCAGGCAGTGCTTGCCGGTCTTCTCGTGGTCGCCGGAGCCCTTCACCGTCGCGTCGTTCTGGGCGACGTGGAAGTCGATGGTCCAGGGCCGCAGCGCCGCGGTCATCTTCTTCATCGCCTTGTGGAAGGCCTCGGGTTCCCAGTGGAACTTCTCCGGGACGATGCGGTGCGCCACCGGCGCGTTGTAGCCCAGGGTGTAGAGGAGCGTGTGGGCCATGTCCGCCTGGAAGCCGACCACCTTGGGCATGCCGGTCTCCTCCAGCGTCTGGATCATGTATTTCCAGGAGTGCATGCCGCCCCAGCAGATCTCGCCTTCGGCGGCGAGCCGTTCGCCGTGCGCCTTGGCCACCTTGCCGCCCTCGCGGAAGGTCTGGGCGATGCGCTTGGTGTTGCCCTTGGGATCGGCGTCCCACGCGGTCACGCTGGCCGCGGTGTCGATGCGGACGACGCCGTACGGACGGACCCCGAGTTCGCGGAGCCGCTTGGCGATACGGCAGGCCTTGCGCACGGAGGTCACCCAGTTCGCACGCTGCTCCTCGTTGCCCATCGCCGAACCGTCGAACCAAACCGGCGCCACCACCGAGCCCACCACGAATCCCCGCGAACGGATCTTGTCCGCCAGGGCCTTGATGCCGTCGTCGCTGATGTCGATGTCGACGTGCGGGTTGTAGAGGAACAGGTCCACGCCGTCGAACTTCACGCCGTTCACCTCCGCCTTCGCGGTGAGGTCGAGCATCGTGTCGAGGTCGATGGACGGCTCGGCACCGGGGCCGCCCTTGCCGACAAGGCCGGGCCACATGGCGTTGTGGAGCTTGGGAAAGTTGTTGGCGGCCGGGACGGCGGCCTTCTTCGGGGAGGCTTTGCTCATGGTGGTGGCCCAAACCATCGAAAGCGACGGCCGGCCAATCAAGCGCATTTGCCGCCCAACCACCCCTCCGACGCACGCCGTACCGCCAATCACCGCGGAAAAGCCGAGCCCACGAAGCACCCGGGATCCACAAGCAAAGCCCCATGATCTCCGGGAGATATGGAAGCACGGACGCAGACATCCCACAGAGGCAGCACGCGGAGGAAAAACTGAAGAACGAAGTCACCGCTCCACTGCGGCTTCGCGGCTTGGCGTGCCAATCCCAACCGCATCGGTCCGGCTAGGGCGCAGCCCCGAAATCGCCGGCGACCTTCCATCCTTCCCGGGTCTTCCTCCATACGGTCAGGTAGCGGCCGGTCCTTGGCCCCTTCGGCGTGACGACCTGGAAATCGCCCCAGGTCCAGCCGAGTTCCCCGGACTGCTCGCCGGCCCGCGGCGTCCAGGTCATTTCCCCACGTCCCAATCCGGCGAGCTCCTTCATCAGGGATTCGCGGCCCTCGATGTTGGGGCCGGTCGGCTCGATCCGAAGGGAACGCGAATCCGCGAATCGGCCATACGCCACGGAAGGCCCCTCGGCGGCGGCCAGACGGGCGAAAGCCCGGTCGGCCTCCAAGGCCGTGTCGGCGTCGGGTTTGCCGGCAGGAAGTCGGGTGCAACAACCCGCCACGGCGAGGAAGGCCAGGATCGCGGGCAGGACGGGCAGGATGCGTTTCATCGGTGGGTGGGTCGGGGCTGAGGGAAAGGTTCCGGTCCGGACTCAGCCGGCGTTCTCCACGGGCATGGCGCTGATCTCGAGCATCCGCTCGATGGGCCGCCGGGCCCTCACGATGATCTCGGGAGACAGGACCACATCCGGACCGCCCTGCTGCATGCAGGCGTGCAGCTTCTCGAGCGTGTTCATCTTCATGAACCGGCACTCGTTGCAGGCGCAGCGGTCCGTCGGTGCCGGGATGAAGTTCTTGCCAGGGCACTCCTTCTTCAACCGGTGCAGCATGCCGGCCTCGGTGGCGATGATGATGTCCACCGCGGCGGTCTTCCGGCACCACTGCACCATCTTCTCGGTGGAACACACCTCGTCGGCCAACATGCGGACCGCCTTCGGGCACTCGGGATGCGCCACCACCGGCGCTCCGGGGAACTGCTGCCGGATCCGGGTGATCGCCTGGTGGGTCCACTCGACGTGCACGTAGCAGTCGCCCTTCCACAGCGTCATCGGCCGACCGGTCTGCTCCATCACCCAGCCTCCCAGGTTCTCGTCCGGCACGAAGAGGAGGTCCCTGTCCTTCGGCGCGTGCTCCACGATCTTCACCGCGTTGCCGCTGGTCACGATGCAGTCGCTCAACGCCTTCACCTCGGCCGAGCAGTTGATGTAGGCGATCGTGTAGAAGTTCGGGTTCGTGTCCTGCAACGCCTTCAGCTTCGGCGCCGGACAGCTCGCCTCGAGGGAACAGCCGGCGTCGAGGTCGGGCAGGATCACCTTCTTCGACGGATTCAGGATCTTCGCCGTCTCGGCCATGAAGTGCACGCCGCAGAACACGATGACGTCCGCCTCGGTCTTCGCCGCCTGCTGCGACAACCCCAGCGAGTCGCCCACGAAGTCCGCAACGTCCTGGATCTCGGGCACCTGGTAGTTGTGCGCGAGGATCACCGCGTTCATCGACTTCTTC
>CAIYXO010000482.1 GCA_903930165.1 uncultured Verrucomicrobiota bacterium
CCGCCATGCGGTGGACTACCTTCCGAATCGCGGGATCCGGGCTGGCAGGGAGCCGGAGCGACCGGCTCTGGTTTCGGTGGTGACTCCCGAGACCACCACCCTCTCGTGGGATCCTCTCTATGCCATCCATGGCTTTGTGCTGGAGAGGGCTGAGTCCCTCACGCCTCCCGTCACCTGGGACCCGGTTGAGACACCACCGGGCGCCACGAATTTCGTGTTCTCCAATGCCAACTCCACCAGCGCCTTGTTCCGCCTCGCCCGACCGTGAAAAAGCCGGGCCAGAATGGGGCATTCACGTTGATCGAACTGTTGGTGGTCGTCGCCATCATCGGTGTCCTTGCCGGTTTACTACTGCCTGCCCTAAGCCGGGCTCGGGCCACGGCGCAAACCGTGGTCTGTGTCGGCAACCAACGTCAGCTCACGCTGGCGTGGCGGCTTTACACCGAGGACAACCGGAACCATTACCCTTGGGCCACCACGCTCTATTTCGCCGATGTCGGCTGGCCTGCCGTCGAACTGCAGCCGGCTTGGTCTCGGGGTTGGATGGGGTACTCCGGTGTTCGACCGGTCGAGGAGCGGACCAATGTCGACCTCATGTTGGGGCCGTGGCCCGGCAGCATTGGCGCCTACAGCCGGGTGGCCGGCATCTACCGTTGTCCCTCGGACCGCAGCCGTTGGCGGCCCGAGCGCACCCGGGAGCGGACGCTGCGCGTGCGCAGCTACTCCATGAACCGCAACTTCGGATTTCCCGAGGCTCGCGTCTTTGAACTGAGCGTCTTCCACAAGGAGGCGGACCTGCGTCGGCACGCGGCGGGACCTTCGGGCTTGTCGGTGTTCTGGGACGAGTCGGAGGCGACTTTGGCGGGTACCGATTTCGGCGACCCGACGCTGCATGTCGGGGAGTGGGTGCTGGGCGCATTGCCGGCCACCCGGCATCGGAACGCGGGCACCGTCTCCTTCGCAGACGGCCATGTGGAGATCCATCGGTGGACCGATCCGAACCTGCTCGCCAACAGCCGTCGGACCGATCTCAACCTGGGCATCTCGACTGCACCGGAGAGTCCGGACTTCCGTTGGATCGAGGCCGCGATGAGGACCACGGGCCCCGGCATCACCGAGTGACTCCTTCCACGGGCTCCACGGTTCTGAATTGCCTCGAAGGCACGAAGGCGTTGTCCGTTGTCCGTCGTCTGTATCCGCGCCAGTCACCGGACCATCGCCGCCGATTTGCTCGTCCACGCTGTGCCGAATCGGCATTCGAGTCTCACAGCCATCCCACAGGACCTCTGAAAGGATCGGGAAGGATGGGAACTCCGGGAAAGGTCGACCTCAAAGTGCGGAAGGCCGGTTGAAGATTCCGAGAGTAGGAGAATCCGCATGCGGAGCCGCGGCGCTCCGGGGTATGTGGTCCTGGTTTCAGCCGGCTCCGGGGTTCTCCACTTGCGGGTTGCCCGGATCGGAAGAAGCCGCTTCCGAGGGAAACTTCGGAGACCCAGACCGGCTGAATCCGGGACTCCTTACCCCGGAAGCTCTCCCTGCGATCTCCGCGGCTCCGCGGGCGGCCTCTGCGGATGGCTGTGCTCGGGAATCACGAATGCGGTGCCACGGCCACCCGGGGCCAGGTGCCGGATCGGGCGCAGGCGAACGCCTCGTCGAGGCGGGACAGCGGGAAGGGGGGGGAGACGAGGGATTCCCAGGGGACGGAACTGGTGTGGGTCGAGAGGTACTCGACCGCCTGTTGCAGGTGTCTTGGGCCGTAATTGTGGGTGCCGTGGACGGTCAGGCACTTGCGGACGACCGATTCGCCGGTGATGTCGAGGGCGGTCTCGGGATGCACCATTCCGATCCACGAGTAGTGGCCACCCGGCCGCAGCAGTCGGATTCCTTCGCCGACCACCTCCGCCCGGCCTGCGACCTCGAGGACCGCATCGAAGACGGAGGCGGACATCCCACGGAGTTCCTCGGGCGACACCGGTTCGCCGCCGAAGTCCGCCACTCGGGCGCGGCGCGACGGGTTGGGATCGGAGACGAGCACGCGTTTCCATCCGCGAGACC
>CAIYXO010000483.1 GCA_903930165.1 uncultured Verrucomicrobiota bacterium
CCCCGGCGTCGACCACGACCAGCTCAACGTCGCCGGCTCCGTGAGCCTCGGAAACGCACGCCTCGAACTCTCCGGCTCGGCGGCCGCCCCGTCCGATGCGACGCAGGTCGTCCTCGTCAACAACGACTCGACCGACGCCGTCTCCGGTACGTTCGCCGACCTCCCGCAGAACGCGGTCGTGAACCTCAACGGCACCGCCTACCGGATCTCCTACTCCGGTGGCACGGGCAACGACGTCACCCTCTCGGCCGTCGGTGCCACCACCGGCACCCTCGTCGCCAGCCTCGACGCCGGCACCCTCACGGTCACCGACTCCGACTCCACCGGCCGTCCCAACCGACTGGGCGTCGTCGTCTCCGGCACCGACCTCGTCGTCTCCGACGCCGCCGAGCGCTTCACCGACTCCGTCCCGTCCGGCGCCACCCGTTCCGCGGGCGACCGGACCCTGACCATTCCGCTCTCCGCGGTGACCGACCGCCTCGTGCTCAACCTCGCCGGCGGCAACGACATCCTGACCGTCGACTTCTCCGGCGGCGCGTTCCCGTTCGCCGTCGAGTTCGCGGGTGGTGCCGGCACGCTGGACCAGCTCGATCTCGCGGGCGGCGCCTTCAGCCGCATGGACCTCGCCTACACCAACGCGACGTCCGGGCGCCTGTCCCTCGACCCGGCCGGGGCCGATCCGGCCCGTGACCTTTCCTATGCCGGCGTCGAACACCTGATCCTCGTCCGCTCCGGCGCCGAGGACGTCGCCCTCCGCCTCCCGCCGGTCGCCAACAACTCCGTCCTCGAGGACGAAGGCGGCGTCGGCAACCGCGTCTCCCGGCTGCGCTCCTCGAACGGCACGCTGGCCCAGGTCGAGTTCTCCAGCCCGACCAACGCCCTCACGGTCCTCCGCGGGTCCGAGGCCGACGCGCTGGTCGTCAACGACCTGCCCGACCTGAAGTCGGGCCTCGTGGCCGGATCGCCTTCGTCCCCGCTCGCCGCGATCACGGTGGCCGGCTCGGTTTCCCCGGCGGTCGACCGCTCCATCGAGCTGTTCTCGAACGGCACGCTCAACCTCTCCACGGCCAACAGCGACCTCGCCACGCTGGGCGTCGGTTCCATCCGGCTCGTCTCCGCCCGCGACGTGGTCTTCGCCGCCGGTGCGTCGGTCTCGACCGTCGACGGCCCGGTCCTCGTCGAGGCCAACCTCCAGTCGCCGCCCACGGCCGCCGGGTTCGTCGGCATCGCGGTCAACGGCGCCTCCGTCCAGTCGCTCGGAGCCGGCCCGGTCACGCTGAGGGGAGCCCCGGGTTCCGTCGGGACCAACCCCGCGATCTCCGTCGCCGCCGCCTCGACGATCTCCTCGGTGTCCGGCCGCCTTGAGATCGCGGCCGACTCCCTCGCGCTCGCCGGCGGATCGGTCTCCTCGGTCACCGGCACGGTCGCGGTCCGTCCCAACACCGCCGGCGTCGCGGTCACCCTCGGTGCCGCCGACGCGGCCGGCGTCCTCGGTCTCACCGACACCGAACTGGACCTCCTCTCGGGTTCCCGCCTCGAGTTGGGTTCCACCAACAGCGGCACCCTCACCGTGTCCGCCGCGGTGACCCGCCCGGCCACGACCTCGCTGACGCTCCGCGGCTCTGCCGTGAACTGGACCTCCGCCGGATCGGTGGACACCGCGGTCGGCGCCCTTTCCCTGGACGCCCGCGGCGGGGCGGTCACCTGGTCGCAGCCCGGCGCGGCCGTCAACGCCGGCTCGCTGCAGCTCTCCGCCGGGGACCTCTTCCGCCCGGCCCTCACCTCCCCGACCGCGGTCCGGACGCTCAACGTCGTCGGCGAGGTCCGCCTCGGTGACGCCGTGCTCGACCTCGACAACGGCGGCTTCGCCCCGGTCGTCGGCACCTCCTACCTCCTCGTCGCCAACGACGGCTCGGAGCCCGTGGTCGGCACCTTCCGCGACCTGCCCGAGGGCTCGGTCGTCGCCGTCGGCGGCGGCCTGTTCACCGTCACCTACGTCGGCGGCACCGGCAACGACGTGGTCCTCGGATCCGTCGCGCCGCGTCCCGAGGTCGCGATCGTCACCCAGGCCGGCGCCGAGCTGGTCGACGGCCAGGCGACCCCGATCGACTTCGGCCTCACCTCCGTGGGCACGCCGGTCGTCCGCAGCTTCGTCCTCCGCAACCGCGGTTCCTCGACGCTGACCGTCTCCGGCGCTTCCGCCCCGGCCGGCTTCCAGCTCGCGTTCATCCCGTCCTCGGTTCCGTCCGGCGGCAGCACCGTGTTCCAGGTCCGCATGACCGCGGCCTCCGCGGGCGCGTTCTCCGGCAGGGTGGTGGTCAACAGCGACGACGCCGACGAGGCGGCCTTCGACTTCCCGGTCGTCGGCGTCGCCAACACCCGTCCGACCCAGACGGTCGACCTCGCCTCGGTCGTCGTCGGTGAAGGTTCCACGGCGGTGAATGCCGGCGCGTTCGGCGACCTCGACGGCGATTCGGTCACGCTCACCGCCTCCGTCGGCACCCTGACTCGCGGCGGTGCGGCCGGAACGGTCGACGAGTCCACCGGTCCCGCCTGGAGGACCCCCTCGGTGGCCAAGGCCCAGGACGCCGACGGCGACAACGTCTACGGCACCGACGGCTACGCCCTGTGGGGAGTCAACGGTGTCGAGACCGTCAGCAACCCCGCCTACGCGACCATCCAACGCAACCCGGCCCTCGCGTTCTACGGCGGATTCTCCCCCGTGCCCTACGTCGACATCGACGACGCCGCCAACCCGGCCGGCCCGCGCCGGCGCACCGGCGTGGTGTACAACCAGCCGGGCGGAACGAACGTGACCGTCTTCGCCACGGTCACCTTCAGCCAGGCGGCCAACGTCCGGCTGGGCATCCTCGTCGACAACGCGGACTTCTCCGCCATCTCCCCGACGACCCTGCGGGTCCGCCGGACCTCCGGTGCCGCCTACGACACCGGCCACACGCAGGCCGGGACGCCGTCCTCCCGCAACCGCTCGGCCGACTACTACTTCTTCGACCTCACGGCCGAGGCGGGCGACGTCTTCGAGATCTCGGGCGCCAATGATCCGGGATTCGGGTCCAACGGCATCGGCGGACTCTTCCTCGACACCCGTTCCGGCTCACTGGCCTCCGCGGCCGGCACCTGGACCTGGTCGCTCGGCACCACCGACGGCCCGTCCGAGACCGTGGTCACGCTCACGGCGGACGACGGCGTGAACGCGCCGCTCGTGCAGACCTTCAACCTCGTCGTCACCAACATCGCGCCGACCGCGATCCTAGCCACGAGCCGGACCGAATCCGGTCTCCACGCGGCCGACGTGACGCTGACCCTCGGCGGCGTCTCCGATCCGTCCGGGGCCGACACGGACGCGGGCTTCCGCCACAGCTTCGACTTCGACAACGACGGCACCTGGGAGGTCGGCGACGGCACCTACGCGGGCGGCGCGTCCTCCGCCTCGGCGTCCGTCCCGCCCCAGTTCCTGGCCCCTGCCGGCCTCCGTACCTTCAAGGCCCGGGTCACCGACAAGGACGGGGGCTCCGCCGACCGCACCGTGACGGTCGACGTCGTGGCGCCTCCGATCGTGTCCACCGAGCCCGCCCGCTCGCCTTCGACCAACGCGGCGACACTCTTCGCCCGGGTCGACGCCCAGTCGCAGTCCACCGTCCTCCTCTTCGAGTACGGCACCGCCCCCGACCTTGCCGGCGCCGCCTTCTCCGAGGCGGTGGATGCGGGTTCCGCGGTCGGTCCCCGTGAGCTGTCGCTGACGGTTCCGGGCCTGCGGCCGCACACCGCCTACCACTTCCGCGCGGTGGCCACCAACGCCGACGGCGTGGTCCGCGGCGCGATCCGGAGCTTCGAGACGCTCAACACCGCGCCGGTCGCCGTGGCCGACGCCTACGACCTCGCCGCCGCCGGCCCGGCCACCCTCACGGTCCCCGCCAACGACACCGACGCGGACGGCGACACTCTCGCCGTGGAGGTCGTCTCCCAGTCCGCGAACGCGGCCGTCTCCGTCGCGCCGGGCGGCACCGGAATCGTCTACGACCCGGCCGACGGCTTCGTCGGCATCGACCTCCTGACCTACACCGTCGCGGACGGGTTCGGCGGCCGCGCCACGGCGGGCGTCACCATCCGGGTCGCCGACAGCCAGGCGCCGGTGTTCACCGTCTGCGCCCCGTCGCTCACGCTCGATGCCGACGCCTCGGCGCGGGCGGTTGTTCCCGACTTCTTCGCCTCGTCGACCGTGGTCGACAACGTGGCCGTCACCGTCCGCACCCAGAGCCCCGCGGCAGGCACGTCCGTCGGGCTGGGGACGAACACGGTGACCCTCACCGCCCGCGACGCGGCGGGGAACACCGGGACCTGCGTGGCCATCCTCGTCGTGCGCGACGTGACCGCCCCGACCCTCGCCGCCACCGGATCCGAACCGGTGGTCCAGGAGTGGATCCAGCGGTTCGCGGGACCGGGCCAGTCGTCGGAGAGCCCCCGCCAGGTGGTTCTCGACGCGGACCGCAACGTGTACGTGCTCGGCGACTCCAGCGCCGCGGGCAACAACGACATCCTCCTCCTGAAGTACGCCTTCGACGGCACCCTGCTCTGGAGCCGTTCCTACAACGGCCCGGGCAACGGGGCCGACGAGTCGGCGGGCATCGCGGTCTCCTCCCGAGGCGGCGTGTTCGTCGCCGGCACGCTCCGCAACGCGGCGCGCCGCCAGGACGTCGTGGTCCAGCGCGTCGACCCGGCCACCGGCGATCTCCTCTGGCAGACGCTCCTCGACGGGGCCGACGGCCTCGACGACCGAGCCGCGGGCCTGGCGGTCGACGCCGCCGGGAACGTCTATGTGGCCGCCGCAACGACCTCCGCGTCGACCGGCGTCGACCTCCTCGTCGCCAAGCTCGACCCCGTGGACGGCGCGCCGCTCTGGCGCAGCACCTTCGACCGCGGAGGCACCGAGGCCGCGGCCCGGATCGTCGTGGACGCCTCCGGCAACCCGTCGGTGGTGGGCCAGGGCGGCTCCGCCAACCCGGAC
>CAIYXO010000484.1 GCA_903930165.1 uncultured Verrucomicrobiota bacterium
CAGTCGGCGATGATCGACCGGGAATGGCTCCACTTGTAGAGCAGTTGGTCGAGCACCCGCGCGTCCGAATGCTGGGGCGTGAAGGAGGTTCCGAGCAGCTCGAGGCGCATCGTGGTGATCTCCGAGATCAGCTGCGGCGTGTTGGTGAACCACCAGCAGCCGAACGGATGGAGGTTCCGGAACTTGCGGGCGAGGACGACGAGTTCGTGCTGGTTCTCGCGGGCGAGGCAGGTGACCAGGAAACGGTTGTCGGGATGTTCCGCGCAGAGCCGCTGCAGGGAGGAGAGGTCGGCCAGGCCGACGCCGTCGCCGGCCATGCGCAACGCCGGGTTCACGGCCCGCTTCACGCCCATCATCATCGCGAAGGCCTGTCCGTGCTCGCGGCAGTGGGGCAGGACGACCTCGGAGATCAGCCTCGAGAGGTCGGAGTCTGCGGGCCAGACGAACGACGGCGGCAGGGAGACCATGCAGTAGCGGCTTTCGATCCGGCGGGTCCAGTCGGCGAGGAACCTCCGGACCTCGGAGATCGTGCGTTCGCCGAGTCCGACCTCGACCTCGTATCCGCGATCCCGCAGCCAGCGGCAGGTGTCGGGCCAGGCGACCAGGAGCGGGTCGATGCGGAGCGCGGCCACGAAGCGCGGATCCCTGGCGAACCCGGCCTCCCAGTGGGGACGTTCCTCGTCGTCGAACGGGGAGTTGGTCATGCAGATGGAGGCGACGTTGGCGGTGCCGAGCACGCGTTCGACGAATTCGCCGGGAGTCCATTGGGCGAAGTGCCGGCGGATCGCGGCGAGGTCGTTCCTGCGAGGTTCGATGCCGAGCAGATTCAACGAGGTCAACACGCCGCGGCAGGCCTCCGAAACCGGCGAATGGCGCACGAAGAGCGCGTCCCAGACGAAGCCCGCCTGCTCCGAACGGCTTGCCGACCAGAAGCGCTCGAAGGGCATGTCCATCTGGCGGAACGACTCGCTGACCAGGTAGTGGTAGACCAGCTGTTCATCGATGCCCCACAGAAGCAGGTTGCCCATCGCGGGGTCGTAGAGGTGCGTGTGGATGTCGTGGACCGGCGTGGCGGCGAGGATCCGGTGGACGCGTTGGGCGATGGACTCGGGCATGATGTGACCTGGTGGACGCAAGCAAACGGGAGAGGAGCCGTGGAGGCAACAAGGAGCCGTGGACCGCGGAAATCGGCTTGGTGGGAGCCTTCGCCCTACCGGGTAAGGTTCCGCGGAATCGCCGGGGTTGAGCGCCGTCCCGTTCTCTGGCGTCCTTGTGGAACCGACCGATGAACAACGGCATCTCAGAGCGCGACTGGCGGATCTTCCGCGAACTCCACGCTGTGGCCGAGGAGCGCCTCTGCGCGCGCATCCTGGAGGAGATCCGTGGACAGGTCGCGGCCGTCCACGGGGGCCCGTCGAGGGAGCGCTACCGCGAGCTGTTGGGACTGATCGAGTCGCGGAACGACGAGCTGGCCCGCGGGTTCGACGACTTCCGCCGCTCCACGGCTCTCGCCCAGCTGGGAATCATCCATTCCATGGGACTCCTCAACGGGGCGGAGCTCCGGCGTCTGAGCCCGGAGACCCTGCAGGTGGTGGAGATGTACGGGCCGATCCCGGAAGCCGGGGCCCTTCAAAAGGGTCCGGACGGGAGTCGGGGATAGGACTCGGGACCGGAGCCGGGAAGCACGATTCCGTGGTCGGATCAGCCTTCTCGCAGTTCCCCGAGGACCTTCGTGAAGTCGGCAGGGTGGGGCGCCTCGAAGGACACCCGATCCCGGGTGCGAGGATGGGTGAATTCGAGCCGCACCGCGTGGAGCATCTGACGGGGAACGGCGATTGAAGGCTCCAGTTCCTGACGGAAGCGGCGGTTGGCGCGCTCGCCGTACACATCGTCGCCAAGCAGGGGGAAACCCAGGTGCGCCAGATGGACGCGGATCTGGTGGGTGCGGCCCGTGTGGAGACGGCACTCGACGAGCGATGCGTTGGGGAACGATTCCAGAAGGCGGTAGCCGGTCCAGGCCTCGCGCCCGTCGCCGGGTGCCGAAACGGCCATCTTCTTCCGCTGGACCGGGTGCCTTGCGATCGGGGCCCGGATGTCCCCTTGCTGGGGATGGACAGTGCCGATGGCGACGGCGTGGTAGCGTTTGTCGACCTCCCGGCCGGCGAACTGGGCGGAGAGATGGATGTGGGCGGCGTCGGACTTGGCCACCACGAGGCAGCCGGAGGTGCCGAGATCGAGCCGGTGGACGATTCCGGGGCGTTCCACGCCGCCGATGCCGCTGAGCCTGCCCTGGCAGTGGTGCAGCAGGGCGTTTACCAGGGTGCCGTCCTCGTGGCCGGCCGAAGGATGCACCACCAGGTCCGCCGACTTGTTGAGCACGAGCAGGTCGTCGTCCTCGTAGAGGACCTCGAGCGGAATATCCTGGGCCTTCAGCTCCATGGCCACCGGCTCGGGCCAATGGATCTCGATGCGGTCGCCGGCCCGCGGTTGGTGGGTGCCCTTGGCCGGCTTGCCGTTCACCAGGACGAGGCCTTGTTCGAGCAACTGCTGGAATCGGCCGCGGGACGAGTCGGGATGGCGGTCCGCGAGGTACCGGTCGAGGCGGACGCCAGGCTGGCTGGTCTCGACGAGGATGGACTCGGGGGCGGGCACGGGGAGAGTTTTCAGGAGGGGGAAACCGGACTTTGGGGGCGAAGACGGCGGAGAAGGATCCAGAGACCGACTCCCGCGGCGAAGATCAGGGCGCTGGTGGACTGTCCCGGGGTGAACACACCCGCGGCAGGAGTGCTCTGGACCGAGTAGTCGCCGCGGAAGTATTCGCAGACGGTTCGGATCACCGCATAGGCCACCAGGTAGAGCGCAAAGACCTGGCCGTCGAAACTCTTCTTCCGGTCATGCCACCACACGAGGAACCCGCAGAGGACGAGGTTCAGGATCGCCTCGTACAGCTGTGCCGGGTGCACGGGAAGTCCGTGGGTGGAATGGTCGGAGGGGAAGCGGATCGCCCATGGCAGATCACAGGTCCGGCCGAAGCAGCAGCCGTTGAAGAGGCAACCGAGCCTGCCGAAGACGTGCCCAAGCGCGAGGCCCGGGGTCAGCGCGTCGGCCGTCTTCCAAAGCGGGAGCCCACGGCGGCGCAATCCGACGATTCCCGCGACCGTGGCGCCGATCAGCCCGCCATAGAAGACGAGCCCGCCCTTCCAGATCGCGAACGCCTCGGAGAGCGGGCGGCCAGCGAACTCGCGATCCCAGTAGCTGATGACGAAGAGGATCCGGGCGCCGACAAGGCCGCCGACCAGCAACCAGGGAAACACGATGTCCTGGATGGCCACTGGATCGATGCCGGCCGCCTTCGCGCGCCGCGCGGCCAGCCACGTTCCGAAGATGAAGCCGAGGGCGACGAGCAGGCCGAACGAGTGGAGCTGGAAGGCGCCGAAATCGAACAGGATCGGCTTCATCGGGCGGACGGACCGAGGGCCCAGGCGGCGATTTCCTTGGG
>CAIYXO010000485.1 GCA_903930165.1 uncultured Verrucomicrobiota bacterium
CTTCTACTCCCGATACGACGCACCCAAGGCGGGAGCGGCCCTCACCCAGGTGAACGAGTACCAGAAGGTGTATCTGCACCGGTTGGGCCAGCCGCAGTCGGAGGACACGCTGGTCTATGAGCGCAAGGACCAGCCGAAATGGGGTCTCGGTGCGGGTGTCACGGAGGACGGGCGTTACCTGATCCTGAACGTGAGCCAGGGAACCGACACCCGGAACCGCGTTTTCTTCAAGGACCTGGGAATCCCGGACTCCAAGGTGGTCGAGCTGCTGAACGACTTCGACGCGAGCTACAACTTCGTCGGCAACGACGGTCCGGTCTTCCTGTTCCTGACTGACCTCTCGGCGCCGCGCGGACGGGTCGTCGCCATCGACACCCGCAAGCCGGCCCGGGCCGAGTGGAAGGAGTTGGTCGCGCAATCCGAGGCCACCCTCACCGGCGCCAACGTGGTCGGTGAACGGTTGGTGTGCGAGTACCTGAAGGATGCGCGGAGCCAGGTGCGCCTGCACCGGTTGGACGGTTCGTTCGAGAAGGAGATCGAACTTCCCGGCATCGGAAGCGCGGGAGGCTTCGGCGGGAAGCGCGCGGAGAAGGAGACCTTCTACTCCTTCACCAGCTTCACCGTTCCCGGGCGCGTCTACCGCTACGACTTCGCCACCGGCACCAGCACGCTGTGGCGCCAGCCGAAGGTCGGCTTCGATCCCGACGCCTTCGAGACGCGGCAGGTCTGGGTGACCAGCAAGGACGGCACGAAGCTGCCGATGTTCATCACCCACCGGAAGGGGCTGAAGCCCGACGGCAACACGCCGGTGCTGCTCTACGCGTACGGCGGCTTCAACATCTCCATCACCCCGAGCTTCAGCGTCGCCAACCTGGTGTGGCTGGAGATGGGCGGCATCTATGCGGTGCCGAATCTCCGCGGCGGCGGCGAGTATGGGGAGGAATGGCACAAGGCCGGGACGAAGCTGAGGAAGCAGAACGTCTTCGACGACTTCATCGGATCCGCCGAGTGGCTCATCGCCAACGGCTACACCCGAAAGGGCCGCATCGCGATCCAGGGCGGTTCCAACGGCGGCCTCCTGGTCGGGGCCTGCATGACGCAGCGACCGGACCTCTACGGTGCGTGCCTGCCGGCGGTGGGCGTGATGGACATGCTGCGGTTTCACAGGTTCACCATCGGATGGGCCTGGACCAGCGACTACGGCAGCAGCGAGAACGCCGAGGAGTTCAAGGCGTTGCTGGCCTATTCCCCGCTGCACAACCTCAAGCCCGGGGTCAGCTATCCGCCGACGATGGTGACCACGGCCGACCATGACGACCGTGTGGTGCCGGCCCACAGCTTCAAGTTCGCGGCTCGTCTGCAGGAGGTCAACCAAGGCGCCAATCCCGTGCTGATCCGCATCGAGAGCAAGGCCGGGCACGGCGCCGGGAAACCGGTCTCGAAGCAGATCGAGGAACGGGCCGATCAGCTGGCCTTCGTCGCCAAGCAGTTGGGCATGTCGGCCGCCGCGGTCCGCTAGTCGGCGGGGCGGTCA
>CAIYXO010000486.1 GCA_903930165.1 uncultured Verrucomicrobiota bacterium
CCGTGACATGGGCTCCGGCTTCCACCGGATTCCGTTTCGGAATTGAGCCCGGACGCGTGTCGGCGGACGGTCACCAAGGCCATGGCAAACGACATCAAGGCGCGCATCCTCGTCGCCGACGACCAGGCGGATCTCGGCGAGGCCCTCAGGTTCCTGTTCAAGGCGGAGGGATGGCGGACGGAGCTGGCGCAGTCGCCGGAGTCCGCCCTCGACCTGGTGGCGCGCACGGAATTCGACCTGGTCTTCGCGGACCTGAACTACACCCGCGACACCACCGGCGGCACCGAGGGCCTGGAGCTGCTCGCAAGGCTTCAGCAACTGGACCCACAGCTCCCGGTGGTGGTCATGACGGCGTGGGCCAGCGTGGATGTCGCCGTGGAGGCCATGCGGCGCGGCGCGAGGGACTTCGTCCAGAAGCCCTGGGACAACGCGCGTGTCCTGGCGATCGCCCGGAACCAGATCGCCCTGCGGCGTGCCCTCCGGCAGGGCGACCGGCTCGCCGCGGCCGAAAGGGCCCGACGGGGCGGGGGACCCTCGCTCGTCGCCGGCTCTGCCGCGATGCGCCCCGTGATGGAGCTGATCCAACGGGTCGGTCCCAGCGACGCCACCGTGCTGATCACCGGCGAAAACGGCACCGGAAAGGGCGTCGTCGCCGAAGCGCTCCACGCCGCCAGTCCCCGCTTCGGCGGACCGTTCGTCTCGGTCAACATGGGCGGCCTCAGCGAGACGCTTTTCGAGAGCGAGCTGTTCGGTCACGTGAAGGGGGCGTTCACCGACGCCCGCGCGGACCGTGTCGGGCGTTTCGAGATGGCGGAGGGCGGGACCCTGTTCCTCGACGAGATCGCGAACATGCCGCTGCCCCAGCAGGCCAAGCTGCTGCGCGTGCTCGAGACCCGGTCCTTCGAACGCCTCGGATCCTCCCGCACCCAGCTGGCCGACGTCCGGCTCGTCGCGGCGACCAACGCCGACCTCCGCGCCGAGGTCGCCGCGGGCCGGTTCCGCCAGGACCTCCTCTTCCGCCTCAACACGATCGAGATCCGGTTGCCTGCCCTCCGCGAGCGTCTCGACGACGTGGAGCCGCTCGCCCTCCACTCCCTCGAACGGCTCCGGCTGCGCTACCGCAAGGACATCTCCGGCTTCGAGCCCGCGGCCGTCGCGGCCATGAGGTCCCACTCCTGGCCCGGAAACGTCCGCGAGCTGTTCCATGCCGTCGAGCGGGGCGTGCTCATGGCGGACGGCCCCCGGATCCGCGCGGCCGACCTCGGCCTGTTCACCGTCCGCGAGGCCGCCAAGCCGCTCGAGGAGATGAGCATCGAGGAGGTCGAGCGCTTCCTGATCCGGCAGACGCTTTCGCGGTGCGACGGCAACGCCATGCGCGCCGCGGAACAGCTCGGGCTCAGCCGCAGCGCCTTCTACCGCCGGCTGGAGAAGTACGGACTGTGAAGGCGCCTCCCCGCTTCGAACGGCGCCTAGTCCTGCTGGCCGTCGGCGCGGCCGTCCCTGGCCTGCTGCTCGCGGCGATCCTCCTTTGGCGGGACGGGGCCATGGATCCCGGCCTCCGCTTCCTGCTGTTCTCCGTAGCCCTCCTTGCCGCCGCGTGGCTGGTCGCCACGCTCGTGGCCCGGGTCGTCTTTCCGCTCCGCACGCTGGCCAACATCCTCGGCGGCATCCGCGAGGGGGATTTCTCGATGCGCGCGCGCGGCGCGGTCCGCGACGACGCCCTGGGCGAGGTCTTCCTCGAGACCAACGCCCTCGGCCAGACCCTGCTGGAACAGCGCCTGGGAGCCATGGAGGCGACGGCCCTGCTGCGCACGGTCATGGTCGAGCTCGACGTCGCGGTGTTCGCCTTCGACGACCAGGAGCGCCTCCGGCTCGCCAACCGCGCCGGCGAGGCCCTGCTGCGGCGTCCCACCGAGCAGCTGCTCGGCAGGTCGGCGTCGGAACTGGCCCTCGACGGATGCCTTGGAGGCGATGCCCAACGGGTCCTCACCATGACCCTGCCGGGCGGCTCCTCCCGCTACGCCCTGCGTCGATCCGTGTTCCGGCAGGAGGGACGCCCCCATCGCCTGGTGGTGCTGACCGACCTCGGCCGCGTGCTGCGCGAGGAGGAACGGGCCGCCTGGCAACGCCTCCTCCGCGTGCTCGGCCACGAGATCAACAATTCCCTCACCCCTATCACCAGCATCACCGGCTCGCTCGAATCCCTGCTGGGCCGCGATCCGCTTCCGGAGGACTGGCAGGCCGACACCCGACGCGGACTCGAGATCATCCGCGGACGTGCCGGGGCGTTGGCTCGGTTCATCGACGACTACTCGCGCCTCGCCAAGCTGCCGCCGCCCCAGGTGCGGTCCGTGGACCTCTCGGAACTGGTCCGTCGGGTCGCCCTGCTGGAGACGCGGATCCCCGTCGTGCTGGAAGGCTTCGGCACGGTCCGAATCGAGGCCGATCCGGACCAGCTCGAGCAGTTGCTCATCAACCTCCTGCGCAACGCCGCAGAGGCCGTGCTCGCCAACCCGGACGAGACCGACCGTGTGGTGAGGGTGTCCGTGGCCGAGGAGGACGACGCGGTTGCGGTTCGGGTGGAGGACACCGGACTGGGGATCGCCAACCCGACGAACCTGTTCGTGCCCTTCTTCACCACCAAGCCGGGCGGATCCGGCATCGGGCTGACCCTGTGCCGTCAGATCGCCGAGGCCCACGCCGGCCGTATGGTCCTGGAGAACCGGTCCGACCGCGGCGGGGCGATGGCGACGCTGACGTTGCCTCGGGGTGGTTGAGAATTGTGTTGCTGTCCGTTGTCCGTTGTCCGTTGTCCGTAGCCGGGGCCGCCAGGCCACGGACCATCGCCGCCGATTCGGGTGTTCCCCGCTGAAAACTGAAAAG
>CAIYXO010000487.1 GCA_903930165.1 uncultured Verrucomicrobiota bacterium
CCGACCACCAGGCCGCGAAGATCGCTCTGGGCCTCGGCTTCTCCGCGGGGATGCAGACCCCCTCGGACCTGCCGAACGCGATGGAGGGCGTCGGGAACAGGTCCCTGAAGGAGAAGTCGGCCGAGTACCCGATCGACTTCAACGACCTGGTCATCCCGAAGGTCGTGCCGGACTTCCGCGTGTCGACCCTGATCGGGTTCGGCCTGCAGGGCACGATGGAGAAGGTCCCGGCGGGCGGGAAGCCGACCCCGTGGAAGACCGCCGAGGAGGCCGAGGGCTTCAAGCCCTCCCGCTTCATGGGCAAGATCGTGTGGTCCTGGGAGGACCAGCAGAACGACGACCTGGGCGTCATCGGCCAGACGGCCGAGGAACTGGCGAAGGGCCACACCAACGCGCGGCTGGATTCGTTCTGGACCGAGTTCATGAGCGGCACCTACGGCGGCGTGGCGCTGTACGACGCGACCCACGCCAACGTCGTCGCCTCCCAGGGCGCGGACCCGTCGGTGGCGCAGCTCGGCAAGATGCGCAAGCTGCACCGCAAGCAGGTGAACATCTCCGGCCGGCCGATGAACGCGGTCGTCAGCCACGCCATCTTCAACAGCGACCACGAGACGGCTGTGGACACGTTCGCGTCGTACCAGGTCAACGCGAACACGGTCGGCGGCGGCGTCCCGAAGTGGGTCCTCCCGCTGAAGTACATCTGCCAGCCGCGCCTGGACGTGGCGAAGTTCTGGTACACGGCCTCGGTCATGGCGCAGAAGTGCTTCGTCGAGGCCGTGCTGAAGAACGCCCCGGAGCCCATGTTCCGCATGGTCGTGGACCCCGAAACGCTGGCGATCTCCTGGATCCTGGACCACTCCTGGGTCCACAAGGCGGTCGAGTTCCGCGGCGTGGCCCGGAACAAGGGCGAGGCGTGATCCCAGCCGATCGGCTGCTGAAAAGGTGCGCGACCCGGGGTTGACCCGGACGGAGGATGAACATGAACGGCCGCTTGATGGACTCCTCGCCCCTGACCCTGATCGCCCCGTCGGGCGGCGTCGTGGCCGGCCAGTTCTACCAGGTCGGCGAGATCCGCGGCTTCGTCATCGAGAAGGCGGCCGAGGGTGAGCCCTTCGCGCTGGAAACCTGCTGCCGCAACAAGGACGCGCCGAAGGTCACCTCGACCAGTTGGTCGAAGGGTGACGGTCTGATGTACGACACCAGCGCCGCGGGCTTCACCGACGTGGCGACGGCGTACACCGGCCCGATGGTTGCGAAGGCGTGCGCTGACGCCGCGGCGCTCGACGCGACCTGCGACCTGGTCCTGCTGGAGGACGCCCTGTCGTCGGTGACCGGCGACATCACCCAGGTGACGGCCGGAACGGGCCTGGCCGGCGGCGGCACCAGCGGTGTCGTCACGGTTGCGCTGTCCGTGGGCTCCATCGCGTCGCTGGGCAAGGCCGACACGGCCGTCCAGCCCCCGTCCGCCGCCGTCGCGACCGCGTTGAACGATGCCGTGACCTGCAACGGCAAGGAGACGCTGGTCACGACCAAGGCGCTCACGACCGCCGCC
>CAIYXO010000488.1 GCA_903930165.1 uncultured Verrucomicrobiota bacterium
AGGGAACCCAACCGGTTGCGCTGACGGAGAAGGCCTTCCTTCTCGAGTTGCGCCTGGGCCTCCACGGTGAAACGGGTCCAGGGAATCGCCTCGAGACGGGCCTTGGGAATCGGCTTCTGCGTCAATTCGCAGACGCCGTAGGTCCCCTTCTCGATCCGCTTCAGCGCCTCCTCGATCTCATACATGGCGTCCTGGTCGGACGACAGTAGGCTGAGGGCGAAGTCACGGTCGAAATTGTCGGTGCCGGAATCCCCCATGTGGAGGCTGTAGCTCTCCATCTCGGCTTGGGATTCCTTGGCCAAACCGCTCATCTGCCCGCGCAGACGCTCATGCAGGTCGAGCAGGTTCTGGTAGAACTTCTGCCACTCCGGCTTCACCTTCGAGATCGGCAGCCATGTCGGCATGGCTCCCGTGTTCTTGACCGTCTTCGCCAGGGGACGACCGAGGATCGCCGCCGCACTGGCGGCACCCACCTTGTGGTGCTTGACCGCGGGTTTTGCGGCTGGGGCCGGTTTCTTCGCCATGACTGTTCGCTTCGGTTCGGTTCGAAGGTTGCGTTCCTCCATTCTCTTCCAAGGATGGACGGTCCCCGAAACACGGAAAACCCGGAATCAGGGGCCGCGGAAGCTAACAGGGCAAACCAAGGACGCCACAACATTTTTGACGGGAATTCGGAAACGCTTTGGATCCCCACCAATCTGGAGGCTTCCTGCCCGATCCGGCCGACAACTATTCTCCCAGCGGTGAAACCGTCGTCCATCCTCCTGGTCGCAGGCGAGGCGAGCGGCGACCAGCTGGCCGCGGAGCTGGTGAAGTCGCTCTCCCAGCTTTGCCGCCCGAACCCGCCCCGCTTCTTCGGGGCGGGCGGCCCCGCGATGGCGGCGGCCGGGGTCGAGGTGCTCGTCGATCTTACGTCCAACTCGGCCATCGGCCCCGCGGATGCCCTCCGCCAATACTCCCGCTACCGAAGGGCGTTCGACCTCCTGCTCGACGAGGCTTCACGTCGGATTCCGGATAGGGTCGTCGGCGTGGACTTCGGGGCATTCAACCTCCGGTTCGCGGCCGCGATCCGGAGGAGGTCGGGTCCGAAGGGTCCGTTCCACAACTGGAGTCCCAAGATCGTCCAGTTTGTTTCCCCTCAGGTCTGGGCTTCCCGACCGGGCCGCGCCCTCGAGATCGCGCGAAACCACGACCGTCGCCTCTCCATCCTGCCGTTCGAAAAGAACTGGTATTCCCACCATGCCCCGCAGGTCCCGGTGCGATTCGTGGGCCATCCCATCGTGGACCGCCACGGTCACATCCCGGAGGTTTCAGCGCAGGACGGGGCCCTCGGCCGGAATCTGCTCCTGCTTCCAGGAAGCCGTCCGGGGGAGCTACGACGCCACTGGGCCTGCATCGCGGGCGCCGCAGAGATCCTGCGCCGCGGGACCGGGATCCAACCGGTGCTGGTCCTGCCCTCGGAAACCGCCCTCGCCTGGATCCCCTCCGACGTCCCAGCACCGGAGGGACTCCGGATCCGGATCGGAGGTCTTGGCGAAGAACTCCGCCAAGCCGCGGTCGCCATCGCCTCGACCGGAACCGTGACCTTGGAGTGCGCCTGGTTCGGGGTGCCGACGGTGGCGCTCTACCGGACCTCCTGGAGCACCTACCAGATCGGCAAGCGGATCATTCGAGTCCCCTTTCTGGCGCTGCCCAACCTGCTGGCGGGAAAGGCTGTCTTTCCGGAGTTCATCCAGGAAGCCGCCAATCCGGCGGCGGTCGCAGACGCCGCGCTCGAGTGGCTACAGGACCCGGACAGCCACCGGCGTACCGTCGATGAACTGGCACGGCTCCGGGAGGCCCTCGGATCGCCTGGAGCCTGCCGCCGGGCCGCCGAAGCCATCCTGGAGATCTGATCCCTTGTGGGTCGCCCCGAAGGCCATCCGGAGGGAACGTCAAGGTCGCTGCGCCATCGAAACCTGGGGGACTCCCCTGCGCCTTCAGCGACGATTCACCTTCTGGCGTGCCGACTCCAAGGTCTGACGCTCGGCGGGCGTCAGGCTCTGGATCCCGTGCTGGGCGATCTTCTCCAGGATCGGATCCACCTCGCGGGCGATGAAATCGGATTCGGAAACCGTCTCTCGGCGGGTTGCCGGTTCGACGCGGATCCTGCTCGGCGGCGACGTCCGCCGCTGCGGCTTGGGCACGGAAGTCCTCAGCCCCTGCCACCAGTCGGCAAGCCGGCTGCCGACGCCTCCTCCGAACTCGGAGAGGCCGCCCAGCTTCACGTAGAGGAACCCGAAGGCGATCCCGCCGAGATGCGCGCCATGGGCGACGTTGTCATAGGGAAAGAGCGATCCGAAGACGGATAGGCCCGTGAAGAACCAAAGGATCCACTTGGCCTTCAAGGTCACCGGGACGAAGTAGAGGAAGGTGGTCAACTGCTTCTCCGGGAATGCGGTCGCGTAGGCGGCCAAAAGGCTCAGCACCCCGGCTGAAGCGCCC
>CAIYXO010000489.1 GCA_903930165.1 uncultured Verrucomicrobiota bacterium
GACGATCACGCAGGCGGCCGTGTCGGTGCCGGCCACGCGGGGAGGAACCGGAAGGACCGGTCTCCCCGGAATCGCATGGGAAGGGGTTGAACAGGTGGGGCCGAGACCGAGGATCCGCGGCTCATCAAGCCTGCGGAGCCTCCCGTCGACACCGCTGACATCCCTGCCCTGGAACCGTCACGGATTCACGCAGCCGAGGTGACGGTCGGGTGAATCCTGCTCCGGAGTACTTGTAACATTGCCGGGCTTGCCCAACGGGGCTTGGATTATGACAGGATGGTGACAATCCGGTGAAACGGCAGCATCAGGCTGTCCGGGGGTTCCGGATCGAAAATCACATGAACATTTCCCGCACGAAGAAGGAGTTCGGACTGCTGCGCGCCGCCGCGAAGAAGGCGGAGGCACTGGTGGCGAAGAGCGGTCAGCAGGCGGTTTCGGCACACGAGTCGCACCGTGCCGCCAAGCTGGTCGCCAAGGCCGCCCGGAAGGCGGCACGGGGAGCGAAGAAGCAGTGGCACCGGACCCGGGACAAGGCCCGTCGCGACAAGGTCGCCCACTCGGCCTTGGTCCGGAAGCTGGAGAAGCTGGAGAAGAAGCTCGGCGCCGCGAACGAGAAGGCCCGCAAGGACGCCAAGCCGGCCAAGGCCTCGCCGAAGGGCGCCTCCAAGTCCGGCAAGTGAACCCTTCAGGTCCGGCCGCTCATTTCGCGTAGGCGTCGGCGGAGGCCCCGGTGGCCAGCACGATCGGGGCGCCGTTGAAGATCTTCTTCACGCCCTCGACCACCACCCGGTCCCCCGGCTCCAGCCCCGAGAGCACCTCCGCGGCCCCGGCGAGGCGCAGGCCCAGCTTCACGGGACGCAGCAGCGCGTTGGTCTGGGGACCGACCACGAACACGAGGTTCGTGTCGCCGCTGTTCAGGATCGCCGGCTCGGGGATCACGATCGCCGCATCCCTCAGCCGGAGCTGCAGGTCCAGCTTGGCGAACATCCCCGCCTTGAGCCGGCCGTCGGCGTTGTCGACCCGCGCCTTCACCAGGGCGGTGCGGGTCGAGGACTCCAGCTGCGGGGAGATGAAGTAGACCTCGCCGGTGAACTTGTCGGCGGGGTAGGCGTCCACACGGAACTCGATCTTCTGCCCGACGCGGAGCTGGCCGAGGAAGCGCTCCGGGATGCTCAGCTCCGCCTTCATCGTCGCGAGGTCGACGAGGGTGGTCAGGATCGAGGCCTTCGAGATCACCTGTCCGGGGCTGACCTGGCGTGCGCCGACGGTGCCCGCGAACGGGGCGAAGATCTCGGCGTCCTTCAGCAGGCGGCGCCGGAGTTCGACGGCGCTGCGGTTGACGTTGAAGGTGGCGGAGGCCTGATCGAAGTCCTGCTGCGGGATCAGCTTGTCGCGAAGGAGCTGCTTGGCCCTCTCGAGGTTCGCGCGGCTGAGCTCGAGCGCCGCCTCGGACTCCTGGAGCGTGGCCGCGAACTTCGACTGGTCCAACGCCACCAGAAGGGCCCCCGCAGCGACCCGGGAACCCTCGTCGAAGGCGATGCGCGTCACCACGCCTTCGGCCTCGGACTTCACCTCGATGGACTCGTTCGGTGCGAGGGTGCCCACCAGGGGCACCGACTCCACCACCGGCTGGCGGCGCACCTCGACCGCGACGACCTGGAACGACATCGCCGCCGGCCTGCCGGCTCCGGACGAACCGCCCGAGGGCTTGCATCCGAGGGCCGAAAGGAGGACGGCCGCCGTCAGGAGGACGGAAGACGGACGGATCCGGAGCGCGGAGATCATTGGTCAGGACAGCCTGCCCACCGCGCTTCGCCGCAGGCCAGAGGAAAGTCGGAGCGGCTGACTGCGGCCTATTGTCCCGGCGTCGGGCCCGCGCTTGGACTCGACCCCAGCTGGCGCGCCGCATCGCCGGCGTAGGCGACACCGGACCAGAGCGTCATCAATCCCGCCGCCGCAGCGATCCAGTCCTGGATTCCCGACGGCAGCCGCAGCAACGCCCAGATCACCACCGCCATCTGCAGCACCGTGGCGATCTTTCCCGGGATCCGCGGACGCACGGTGCATTTTCCGCAGGTGTAGTGGATCAGGCCCAGGCCGACGACCAGGAGGACGTCCCGGGTCAGGATGATCAGCGGCAGCCACAGCGGGAGCCGTTGGAAGCGGTTGTCGGGCAGCCCGAGGAGAATGATGCCCGCCACCAGCAGCATCTTGTCCGCAAGGGGATCCAGCACGGCGCCCAGCTCCGA
>CAIYXO010000490.1 GCA_903930165.1 uncultured Verrucomicrobiota bacterium
GAGCGACATCCACGGAGTCCGGTCGGTGGAGAACCGGATGACGGTGGGCTTGCGTACGAACGACCAGTGAGGTCGGGGCCGGCCGTCCAGGCGGGGGGGATCCCCCGCCGCTTCGGCGTGGCCGTTGGGATCCGGGAAGGGGAGCCGTCCCGGTCGTGCACCGGAGTGCGGAGGGCCCGAAGCCGCCGATGGCGGTGCAGCGCCGCAGTCGACAGGTGCGACCCTTCTCCGGCCGGAATCTGCGTCGGCCGAGCAGTGGTTGGCTGAGAAACCACAAGGGACCGGGGGCCGGAAACACCGGCCACGGCCCGGCGATCGGCTCCTTCGGGCTGCCCGCCAACTTCACGAACCGATCGGCGTACGGCTTCAAACGGCCTGCTCCCCGTACCGAGAATGGGCTTGTGTTTGGGTTGCCCCTTCGAAGGGTTGGCACATGGAAAGTCCGGATCCGTCTTCGATTGTCTCCCGTGTTCAAGCCGTGGTGGCACAGACCTTTGGCCTGCCTGCCGGTGACATTTCGCCGACCAGCGGCATCGGCAATCCGCCGGCGTGGGACTCTTTCGGACACATGCAGCTGGTCGCCGCCGTGGAGCAGGAGTTCGGGGTGACTTTCCCGTCCTACAAGCTTTCAGAGCTCCTTGACGTCCAGGCGATAACGGCTGCCTTGAACGAGCTTCTCCCGGCATGAGCACCGCGTCCTCATCCGTCCCCGCCGAGGTGGTTTTGGCCGAGCCTGTCCCTGCTGAACTGGTGTCGGATGTCCTGGGCAAGTGGCACTACGTCTCGGAGTCGCTGACCGGGATCAGCATGGATCCGGACCGGCGGACGGTCCGCTTCGGGCTGAAGCCCGCGGCAGCCGACCAGGCCGGAGCGATCGGCGCGAAGATGGCCCAGATCGCCTCGATCATGACGAAGGGGTATCGGGGCGGCGTCGCCAAGGTCGTGGTGGACAAGGCGCGCACGGACTTCAAGAACCGCCAGGACCCGCATCCGGAAATGGAGGCGCGGGGACTGGTCGTGAAACTGGGGCCGGGCCGGTACGCCCTGGGAGGATTCGCGCAGGACCTGCTGGAGCTGTTCGACAAGGATCTCGTCGAGGCCAGCCGGCAGCTCGAGCCGGAGAGCTTCCAGTTCCCGAGCATCATCGGGGCCGACATCCTCCACCGCTGCCGCTACATCAAATCCTTTCCACACGCGCTCTCGCTGGTGATGCACCTGAGGGAGGACATCGAGGCGATCCAGCGTTTTGCCCAAAGCGTGGGATGGAAGGACGACCATCTGGAGTGCGACCGCGACTCCTTGGCCGCTCCGGACGTGCTTTTGGCGCCGACGGTGTGTTTCCATTGCTACGGGGCCTTCGCGGACACCCGGATCCGGGAAAAGCGGACCGTGACCGCCCGCGGCAAGTGCTTCCGGTATGAGTCCGGCAACATGCGCGGCCTCGAGCGGCTCTGGGACTTCTCGATGCGCGAGGTCATCTTCTTCGGCGGAAAGGAACACATCCAGAAGCAGCGTCTGGTGGCCTTGGACCTCTTCCGCGAGGTTCTCGA
>CAIYXO010000491.1 GCA_903930165.1 uncultured Verrucomicrobiota bacterium
GCAAGCGTGCATTCGAACGGATTCATTTTTCGTCCAACGCCATCCTGCAGACGTATTTCGGGACCCAGGGAATCCGGCGACCGGTTCGAATCCGGTTCTCCGTCCGGATCGATTGAACTGGAGCGACGACAGATCTCACGCAAATGTGCCAAGACGCGAACGCGGCGCCGGAATTGGGGCCAGGGCAGACGATCACCATTGGGTGTCCGGTTTTGCCAAGGTGAACCCGCGGTTTCCTCCCCGCTACTCTGCGGCTTTGTGCTTTTGCGTGCCAATCCCAACCGCATCGCACCGGCTCAGGCCGGTTCTGCGATCAGGTCGTAGTCGGTGTGCCCGACGATCCGGACCTGCGCGAAGCGTCCGATCGGCAGCTTGCCGCGGATGTACACCCGTCCGTCGATGTCGGGCGCGTCCGCCTCGCCGCGGGCCACGAGGTAGCGTCCCTTGAGCTGTCCCATGCCGGCGTCACCGCCGCGGATGAGCCCGTGTTCCCAGGAGCTGATGTCGGCCTTGGCCAATTCCTTCGCCGAGGCTTCGCCCTCGACCAGGACCTTGAGGGTCCGTCCGACGAAGGCCTCGGAAACCGAGACGGCGACCTCGTGCTGTGCGGCCATGGCCAGTTCCCGGCGCTTCTGTCGGAGCTTCGGCGTCAGCTGCTTTTCCATCTTCCCGGCGATCGTCCCGTCCTCCTTCGAATAGGCGAACACGCCGAGGCGTTCGAAGCGGGTCTCCTCGATGAAGCGGAGCAGCGTCTTGAAGTGCGTCTCCGTCTCGCCGGGAAACCCGACGATGAAGGTGGTCCGGATCGCGATCCCGGGGATGCCCGCACGGATCTTGGCGATCAGGTCGCGGATGTACTGGCCCGAGGTCTCGCGACGCATCCGGGTGAGCATCTCGTCGTGGATGTGCTGCAACGGCATGTCCACGTAGCGGGCCACCTTCGGGCACTCGGCGATGGTCCGGATCAGCTCGTCGGTCCAGTGGGCGGGATGGGTGTAGAGGAGCCGGATCCAGAAGTCGCCCTTCAGCGCGTTCAGCTCCCGCAACAACGTGCACAGCGTCGTGGCGTCGGCCGGCAGCGCCTGGGTGGCCGCGGTGAAGCGGTCGGGCGAGGCGATGGCTCGGCTGTGGTTCGGACGCAGGTCGAGCCCGTAGTAGGTGGAATCCTGGGAAATCAGGTTCAGTTCCCGCACGCCGTCCGCGATGAGGGCCTTGGCCTCGGCGACGACGTCCCGTTGCGGACGGCTCCGGTGGGAACCGCGCATGCGCGGGATGATGCAGAAGCTGCAGGGGTGGTTGCAGCCCTCGGCGATCTTCACGTAGGCGAAGTGTGCCGGCGTCAGCCGGAAGCGGGGCGTCTCGAACTGGGGGATGTAGAGCGGGCGGACGGTGACGTCCACCGACGGACCCGCGGGCTTCGGAGTGGCGGTCAGCGCGATGCGGGTCTTGCCGAACTTCCCGGTCCCGCGGATCGGCTCCTCGTCGTGGTCGTGCGAATGGCCCGGGGCCTGGGCCGCGATCTGCTGCAGACGTCCCTTCACGGCCTTCGCGACCGACGGATCCGCCGGCGCGGGCGGGGACACGCGGGTGGCCCGCTTGGCGATGGCGTCCTCGACGAGACGGCCGACCTGTTCCACCTGGTCGATGCCCATGAAGACGTCCACCTCGGGCATCAGCTTGGGCAGCTCGTCCCGGAACCGTTGGGGCATGCAGCCGGAGACGATGAGCGCCTGGCCGCGGTTGGAGGCCTCCCGCAGCGCGTTGTGTTCGAGGATCGTGTCGACGGACTCCTCCTGGGCGGCGTCGATGAAGGAGCAGGTGTTGACGATCACCGCATCGGCCTGGCTGGCGTCGTTGACGATCTCGACCCCGCTCTTGAGCAGCGAGCCGAGCATGATCTCGGCGTCGACCAGGTTCTTGGCGCAGCCGAGGGAGACGAGTCCGACGCGGCGGGGACGCGGAGCGGACGTTTTCAGGTGGGCCGAGGCGGCCTTCGACGGGGACTTCGGTTTCGACACGAGGCCCCAAGAGGGGCGTTTTGCGCGACGGGATTCAAGATTTCATTGGAGAGCCGTCCCGGAGGCGCTCCGGATCCGGGAGGGATCACTGCCCCGGCGCGGTGCGGGGCAGGTCGTCGAAGTACTCCTTCACCGCACCGCGATAGGCCTTGGGCACCTGGTCCTCGCTGAGCGCGGCGCGGGCGTCGGACTGGGCGCTGGTGACCGCCTCCGAGAAGCGCACGGCGCTCTCGCCCTTGATCCCGACTCCCCGCAGCTGGATCGAAGGCATCGGAGCGCCGGACTGGAAACGTCCTGGGACCTTGGTCGGGGTGAGGTTCCCGGACTGCGTGGCCTTCCTTTCGGTGGTGCCGCGTGCGGCCCGGTCGGGCCGGCTGACCCCGCTGTTGTCCCAGCTGTCCGCGATGGATTCCGGAAAGGCCCATTCGGTGTTGTCGGCCCAGGTGCCGACACCGGAGCCGCCCTTGTTGCCTCCGGAACCCATTCCGTCGCCCTTTCCCGAACCCGCTCCGGACCCGGCGCGCCCCGAAGCGACCCCGGCCTTGGCCGCCTTGAGTCCCTCCATGGCGGCCATCAGTTCCTGCGCGTTGCCGGCTTCCGCCATCAGCCGTTTCAGCTCGGCCTTGGCGTCCGCAAGCGCCTTGCCGCTGCCTTGGGTGTCTCCCCGTCGCGACTTCTCCAGAGCCTCGCGCAGCTTCTCGCCGACCTTCCCGTAGTCGGCAGCCGACTTGAGGGAACGCTCCAGCTCTGAACGCGCCTGGTCCGCCTCGCTGTTGTTGCCACCGCTTCGCCCCAGTTGGGACATCAGGCGATCCAGGGATTCCAAGGCCGGCTCGCCTTCGCCGAACTCCAATTGCTCGGCGAGATCGCGGCCCCGGCGTTCCGCGGACTGTTGGAGCCGGGACATCTCGGAAGCCATGTCTGCCATGCGTTCCAAGGACTTCGTGGCCTGCTCGAGGTTCTTCAGCATCTGATCGGCCCTGGCCTGGGCCAACGCGTCCATGGCCGCCTGGATCTGGGGGAGGTCGAGTCCCAGGGCCTGGGCCTGTTGGGATAGCGCCGAGAGCGCGGCGGCCGCCTGGGCCCGCGAACCCGGGGTGTCACCGCCGGGTTGGTTGGCGAGCGCGCGCGCCTGATCGGCGAGCTGCCGGGCCTGGTCCCGCAGTTCCTCGACGCCCTTCGGATCGGCGGCCGCCTTGGCGCCGAGCGCATCGGAAAGCTGCTGCCGACGTGCCTGCAACGCCTGGCGCGACGCGTCGTCGTCGGCGGATTCCGGCGTCCTGGCGGCGCGCTCCAGCCGGCGCAGCGCAGGGTCCTTCGCGAGCGCCTCGGCCTGCCGGCGCAACGGCTCGGCGGCCTGGGCCAGGGCGGCGAGCGCCTCGTCGCGCTTCAATTCGCCCTGCTGGAGGCGGTTGGCCAGCCGCTCCAGGGATTCCAATTCCCGCCGGATCGGCTCGGGAGCGTTGGTTCGCGACTGGCGTGCCTGCCGGACCGCCTCGGCGAGGTTTGTGCCGGCGGACTTCATCGCAGCCATTCCCTCCTGTTCCCGTCGGTGTCCGGCGGTGCGAAACGGCGGAATCCATTGCGATGCGACCAACGCCAAGCAAAGGGCCAGCGCGATCCCCAGCCGTTCCGGCCGAGGCAACGGCAGATACCTCCGCGGATCGACGCCTGCCGTCGCCGCCGACGCCTCACGTAGGATCAGGGCCCGCCACTCCGGAGAGCCCTCCGTGCGCGATGAGATCTCCAGCGCTGTGCTCAGCCGTTCCTTCAATCCCGCCTCGCCGTCGAGCCATCGCGCGACCTCGATCGGCTTCGACGACGGCAGGAATCCCGTGAGGAAGCCGGCAACCGTGCCCGTGGAGGCCAGCAGGAGAACCGTGCTCGCGCCGGGTTCCGGCACCGGGAAAAGGCGGTGGGCCACAACCGCGGCCAGACCCAATGCGAGACCCGCCGCAGTGCCCGATCCGGCCCGGGCGACGCCACGCACCAGCCGTCTCCGACGCTCGGTACGTCGGAGAAGGTCCAGGATCGGGGCGACATCCTCCATGACGGCCGAAGCCTCGCCCGGTGCGGATGCTTGACCAGACAAAATCGGCCCGGCCGCGGCTTTGCGGACGGGCCGCTGGACTGCTCAGTCCGACAGGTGATCCAAGGTGCTTCGGACGAGCCGATCGAGCGCCCGGACCGAGAGTTCGATGTGATCCTCCCGCGTGTCTTCCAGCGGGTTGTGGCTGATGCCATGGAGACTCTGGACGAAGAGCATGGCGGTCGGGATGCCCGCTCGGACCATCTCCGAGGCGTCGTGGAGCGGTCCCGACGGCAGGCGGACCGGAGTCGCCCCGACGTCGCGGATCGCGGCGTCCGCGAGGTCGACCAGCGTCGGGTCGAAGGGCGCGGGTTCGATCCGGAGAAGCCTTTCCCAGCGGACCTGGACCCGGGCCTCGTTGGCGAATCGCTCCGAGGCCGCCCGGGCTTCGGTCCACATGGCGGCGAGCGCCGCGGGATCCATGTGACGCTGGTCGAGGGTGAGCCGGCATTCGCCCACAACGCTGGTCACGATGCCCGGCGAGGTGGTGCAGGATCCGATGGTGCAGACCCCGCCATGACGTTGGGCGATGGGATAGACCTCCTGTCCCAGCCGGGCTGCGGCGAGGAATGCGTCGTGCCGACGTGCCATGGGCGTGCTGCCGGAATGGGCCGCCTGGCCGGTGAAGGTGATGGCATGGCGTTCGACGCCAAAGGTGCCGAGGACCGCTCCGAGCGGTTGGTCGAGGTCGAGCAGGACGGGGCCCTGTTCGATGTGCAGTTCCAGGTAGGCTGCGGCCTGGTCCAGTTCGCGCCGGGCGTCGTGAAGGCGTTCGAAGTCGATTCCGTGTTCGGCGAGCACCGCGGGCAGGGTGAGGCCGTCCTTGTCGCGGAGCGTGCGTGCCGCATCGAGGTCCAGCGTGCCGGAGCAGGCCGAAGATCCGAAGAGGCTGCGGCCGAACCGGGCGCCCTCCTCGTCGGCCCAGTCCACGAGCCGTACCGTGAGCGGAGGCCCTTCAGGATGTTCTGAAGCGAGCCGACGCACCACCTCCAGACCGGCGAGCAGGTCCAGCGCGCCGTCGAGCCAGCCGCCGTTGGGGACCGAATCGAGGTGTCCGCCGAGGATCAGGGTCCGGGGCGAACGGCCGTGGAACGTGGACCAAAGGTTGCCGGCCGCGTCCCGGCGGGTCTCGAGCGGGAGATTCGCCAGCAGTCCGGAGTACCACTCGCGGGCACGGGTCCAACCCGGGGTGAAGGCCACCCGCTGGGCTCCGCCGTCCACCGAGGTTGCGGCCCGGAGCGCCCGCAGGTCACTCAGGACGCGTCTTGGGTCGGGTTGACTTTGCATGGACCGGATTCCAATTGTCGGCGATCAGTAGCCTTCGGACTGACTTCCACAGGGAGCCAACCTTCCGCGGACGTCGGGACGGACAGAAGAGAAAAGCTCCATGCCC
>CAIYXO010000492.1 GCA_903930165.1 uncultured Verrucomicrobiota bacterium
GGGCATCTTTCAACTCTCGACGTTCAACTCTCAATTCTCATCGTTCATCGTTGAGCGTCGAAAGTTGAATGTTGAGCGTTCAGGGCGTCTGGATGGAAAGGTATCTGTGTTTTCGCCCAATGCTCCATTTCGGGGCCAAATCAGGAATCGCGAATCAAGAATCGCGAACGGATCCGTGTTCTGGCGAACTCGGCTACCGGTGCTCCCAAATCAGGAATCCTGAATCACGAATCGGGAATAGATCCCGTGTTCTGGCGAAATCGGCTACGGAGTTCACTCGTCCCAGGTCCTAGCGGGACCCCACCCAGCCCGGAGCGGGCCAGAAGCGGATCGAATCCGAAGCGCCCGTGACCAACCGACCGTCCGTCAGGAATTCCATGCTGCCCACCGGACTCCGGTGACCGGTCAGCATTCCGATGGCCCGACCGGTCTGCATGTCCCACAGGCTGACGCCGCCGTCCACCGAACCCGCGGCGACGCGCGAACCGTCCTGTGAAGCCGTCACATAGATGAGTCCCGTGGCCCGCGAGGTCAGCCGATGGACCAGCGCGCCCGTTGCCGAGTCGAAGACATGCACCACGCCGTCGAGTCCGGCGGTCAACAGATGGCGGCCGTCGGGACTGAAGGAGATGCTCTGGCGAAAACCCGCCTCGGCCTTCATCTCGAGGTCCAAGCCGGTGGCGAGGTCACGGATCCGGGGTCCGCCGACCCGGCCCGAGTGCGCCACCCTCAGTTCCTTTGGCGCGAGGGCGATGGCGATGAATCCCGGGGACTGGAAACGGCCCAGCGGCCGGCCCGTCTGCGACTCGAAGACGCCGATCCCCTGCACCGCATCCGCCACCGCCACATGTCGCAAGTCCCGACTGATGTCCAACTGCACCTGGCCGCCCTGCCCTTGCCCGGCGAAGGACCAGTTGGGGATCCGCCATTCCGTCAGCGGCCCCTTCTCGATGTTCGCCAACTGGACCCGGCCATCCGCCAACAGCCTCGCCATCAGCACCCGTCCGTCGGGGCTTGCCGCCGCGGTGCCGATCACCAGGGGATCTTCGTCGGCCCCGCCGGTCATGAAGGTCTTTCCGGTGGCGATCTCGGCGAAGCCACCGGTGCCGTCGGCGCGGGCCCAACCATAGTGCTTTCCGTCCGGGATCAATCCCACGGCCACCACGCGGGCGGGAAGGTTGGTGAAGACGGTCTGCTCGGGCTCCGGCTGCAGGTTCCACAGGCGGATGGCATTGTCGTCGGCCGTGGTCACGAACTCCCGGCTGCCGGGCAGGACCACAGCATAGCGCAGCAGCGAATGCCGTCCGGCCTGCTCGGAGACGAGGCGACCGTCGGGAAGACTCCAGACGCGGATCGCGGAGTCGCGCCCGCCGGTCACGATGCGGCTTCCGTCCTCGGAGAAGTCCGCCGAGACCACCAGGTCCGGATGGGCCTGGAGTCGCACGACCAGCTTGGCGTCCGGCACGGACCAGATCCCGACCGAGCCGTCCCGTCCGCAGGTTGCGATTCGGCTCGAATCCGGGCTGAACGCGACCGCGACCGCGCCGGCGCCGATGGGTCCCGGCCGATGGATCTCCCGGACGAAACGCGAAGGGCCCTCCTTTTCGGCGGGAAGGATCTGCAGTTCGTTCCCCTCGAGGGCCGCGGCGATCCAGCGGCCGTCCGGCGAAAGCGCCACGGCGAGGTCGGTCGCGTTCGTCCGGAGCATCAACGAGCCGCCCACCCGGCCGTCGCGGATCCCCATCCGACGGAGTTCCCGGCCGGCTTGCAGCCACATCGATCCGTCCCGGGCGACGCCGAACGGAGAGGCGAGCCCCGGGGTCTGGTGTTCGGCGACCGGCGCGCCGGATTCCGTGTCGAGGACGCGGAGCAACGTGTTCGTCGATCCTTCCAGGCGGTCGATCACGCAGGCCAGCTTGCCGTCGGGCGACACCACGAACATCGAGGAGGCGTTGGTGCGGACGACACGGCTCCAGACCTTCCTCCGGGAAGCCAGCTCCCAGAGGGCGAGGCGTCCGCCGAAGTCGGCGACGAGGGCCCGTTTCCCGTCCGGCAGCAGGCGAAGGACGGTCGGCGTGGCCTCGTTGGTGCCGATCACCGCGACGCTCCGGTCGCGGGTCCGATGGGCAAGGTGGAACCACTCCCAGCCACGCAAGTCGAGGCCGTCCTGGTACTCCGGGCGATACCGGTCGAGCATCTCATGGACCTGCCGCTCGCCGCCGCCTTCAAGCGACTGGAACGCGGCCGCCATGTCCGCCGCATAGAGGTTCCGGCGGGTGAAGTCCCGCTGGTGTCGGAGGCGCAATGCCATGGCCGGTCCGCCGACCGCCAGCGTGCCCAGGAGCACCGCGGTCGCCGTCGCGAAACCCGCGAGCGCCGGATGACGCCGACACCACCGCCATCCCCGTTCCAAAGGTCCCACCGGATGGGCGAGGATCGGTTCGTCCCTCAGGAAGCGGTCCAGCTCGTCCGCCACCTCGCTCGCCGTCGCGTAGCGCCGCGCGGGACGCTTCTCGAGGCACTTCATGCAGATGGTCTCGAGATCCTTCGGGACGCCCGTCCGAAACTCCTTGGGCCGCTTCGGATCGCTGTGGATCACCGCCTGCAGCGTCGCCGCCAAGGTCTCGCAACGGAACGGCGGACGGTCGGTCAGCAGGAAATACAGGATCGCCCCGATGCCGAAGACGTCCGTACGCACGCCGGTCTGGCCGAAGGCCGCGCTCGCCTGCTCGGGCGCCATGAAGTTGGGTGAACCCGCGCCGTCGGTGGTGTGGTCGGCCTCGTGGACACCCTTGGTCAGTCCGAAGTCCGTGATCTGGACCTGGTCGTTGGCGTCGATGATGACGTTGGTCGGCTTCAGGTCCCGGTGAAGGACGCCCCGTGAATGCGCGTAGTCGATCGCCCGGGCGA
>CAIYXO010000493.1 GCA_903930165.1 uncultured Verrucomicrobiota bacterium
GCCTCCCGGGCCGCGCGGAGCAACGGCGTCTCCGCCGGCCGGTAGATCATGTCATAGACCCCGTCGGCTCGACGCAACGGATAGAGGTCCGTGGACAGGGGAAGGGGATCGCTGGGCTTCAGTCCCAAGGAGGTCGCGTTGACGATGAACTCGACGTCGGAGTCGGGCAGGCCGGTCTGGACCTCCACCGCGGGAAAGCGATCCGAGATCTCCTGCGCCAGTTCCTGTGCCTTGGATTCCGTGCGGTTCAGCAGCCAGAGGTTGTTGACGCCCTCGTCGGCGAGGCGAAGGGCGGCCGCCCTTCCGGCTCCACCGGCTCCCAAGAGAAGCACCCGTGCGCCACGCGGCTCGATGGCCAGGTCGTCACGGAGGGACTGGACCAAGGCGTCGGCATCGGTGTTGTGGCCACGCATCCGGACCGGCCCCCGGATCTCCCGCTGACGCCCGACCGGCACCCACATCCCCTCGGCATCCTCCGCCTCGAACACCACCGTGTTGACCGCTCCCCAGGTGGTGGCGGACTCGTCGAGGACATCCATCATCGGCAACGCCAACAGCTTGTGCGGCACGGTCAGGTTGACGCCGCAGAAGCCCAGGGAGCGTGCGCCGACGAGGGCCTCCATGAGCCGCTCCGGGGCCACCTCGCAGGCGACATAGCGCCAGTCGAGCCCCAGCGTCGCGAATCCGGCGTTGTGCATGGCCGGTGACGCCGAGTGCCGGATCGGCGCTCCGAACACCGCGCAAAGGCGGGTCTGGGCCGATATGGGGCGAGGGGCGGACGGCGTCATGGGCGGGAACAGTGGCGACACGCCGGGTCCGGGACAAGCCGGCGGGCGGGGATTCCGTCGCGCAGGCCCGCAGTTGCAGTGCCATGGCGTCGCAGGACAACCGCACGACAACCGGGGGCAACGCCCCGACAATCGCGTTCCTTGCGGCGGCCGGGGTGGAACCGTAGCTTTCCCTCCCGAACCGTGTCCGAGTCCTGCCACAATCCGTCCTGCTCCACCGACCGCTGCGCATCGCCCTCGATGTGCCCCCTGAGCGTCGTCCGGGCCGGCACCACCGTGGTCGTGAAGCGACTCACGGCGTCGCCGGAGGTGAACCAGCGGCTTCGGGAGATGGGATTCGGCGAGGAGCAGCGGGTGAAGGTGATCACGCTCCAGAACAACCTGCTCTGCCAGGTCTGCAACTCCCGCCTCGGTCTCAGCCAGAAACTGGCGGCCAACATCCTGGTCGAACCGGTCGGTCCGGCCCGCCTGGCGGCCTGATCGGCCTCCTCTTCCGTGGCGAACCCTCCCGAACCGACCATGGTCCCGCTCAGTTCCCTCCAACCCGGCTCCAAGGGCACCGTCGGCCGCATCGACATCCCACCCGCCCAGCGTGGAAGGTTGCTCGAGATGGGGATGCTCGTGGGGACGCCCTTGGAACTCGTCCGTTTTGCCCCGATGGGTGATCCCGTGGAGATCCGCCTCCGCGGCTACCACCTGTCGTTGAGGCGACACGAGGCCGACCAGATCTGGATCCGCACTTGACCCCGGGGATCCGCGCCGCGCCGCACTTCCGTCCGCGGCGGGCCCGCTCCCCGATCCGCCGATGTCCAACACACCGTCCAACCGGTCCCATCCGACGCCGTTCACCGTGGTCCTCACGGGGAATCCCAACTGCGGCAAGACCACATTGTTCAACGCGTTGACGGGCCTCCGCGCCAAGGTGGGCAACTACGCCGGCGTCACCGTCGAACGCAAGGAGGGCCCGCTGGTCGGTGCCGACGCGGCCCATCCGGTCACGGTCCTGGATCTTCCGGGGACCTATTCCCTGAGCCCGCAGTCGCCGGACGAACAGATCGCCCGCGACGTCCTGTTCCAGCGCCTTCCGGAGGTCCCAGCGCCCGATCTCGTCCTGGTGGTCGTCGACGCCTCGAACCTCCAGAGGAACCTCTACTACGCCACCCAGGTCATCGAGTTGGGACATCCCACGGCGCTGGTGTTGAACATGGTCGACGTCGCCCGCGCGAATGGGGTCGAGATCGACATTCCCGCGCTCTCGAAAGCGCTGGGTGTGCCGGTGTTCGCCCTGGTGGCGAGCGAAGGGGAGGGCGTCGACGTCCTGCGTGCGGACATCCTGGCTCGCGCGACCCGGCCGGGGACGCGGCACGTGATCCCGCGCGAGTTCAACGAACTCCCGGAGGCCTTCGGACTCGAGGCGCGGTCGATCGGCGCCGCCCTCGAGGGGCTCTTCCCCAACCGGCATCGGCTCGCCGCGGCGGAGGCGCTGCTGTTGCTCACCGACGACCAGGGCTTCGCCGCCCATCCCGACCTCTATCCGGCCTCCATCCGCGAACAGGTCGCCGCGGCCCGTGCCCGCCTGGAAGCGGCCGGCGTCGACTGGCGCAGCGCCGCGATCGAGGCCCGCTACGCCCGCGTCTTCGCCATCCAACAGCACGTCTCCGTCGAAACCCTCGTCGAGGGTGAATCGGTCTCCGACCGGATCGACCGCGTGGTCACCCACAGGATCTGGGGACCCCTGATCTTCGTGGCGGTGATGGCGGCGATGTTCCAGTCGATCTTCCTCCTCGCCCAATACCCGATGGATCTGATCGAGGCCGCGGTCGAATGGGTGGCCGGACAGGTCTCCGCGGGCATGCCGCCCGGGGACCTGAACGACCTGCTCTCGAAGGGCGTCGTCGCCGGCGTCGGTTCGGTCCTGGTGTTCCTGCCGCAGATCGGACTGCTCTTCCTGTTCATCAGCCTGCTCGAGGACACCGGATACATGTCCCGGGCCGCGTTCCTCATGGATCGCCTGATGAGCCGCGTGGGGCTCCACGGGAAGAGCTTCATCCCGATGCTTTCCTCGTTCGCCTGTGCGATTCCCGGGATCATGGCCACCCGCACCATCGAGACGCCGAAGGACCGCTTGGCGACGATCCTCGTGGCTCCGTTGATGAGCTGCTCGGCTCGGCTGCCCGTGTACACGGTGCTCATCGCGGCCTGCATTCCCCAACGCAACGGACTTCCGGGAATCACCCTGCTCGGGATGTACCTCCTGGGAATCGCGGGCGCC
>CAIYXO010000494.1 GCA_903930165.1 uncultured Verrucomicrobiota bacterium
ACCCAGGGGCCAGCGGAAGGCGTCGCCGGGACGGATCTGGAGACGGGCGTCGCGGTTGGACACGGGGTCGAGCCATTCCACCGCGTTGGCGACGAAGATCGGGAAGCCGACACGCAGCGGCCAGGTGCTCTGCAGGAGGTCGAACCCGATCCAGACCGCCCGCGTGCCGCCGACCTCGCCGGCCAACAGCAGCGACGAACGCTGCGAGTCGACCAGGGATTCCGCCCACGGCGGCACCGCGACCGACTCGGCCCGAGCGATCTGGACGTTGTCGAACCCGACGAAACGCAGGAGCGGGTGTGTGCCCCGCCAGTCGACCACGGCCGGGGATTCCAGAGGGACTGAGCCGGCCGGGAACCAGGAGGGAGGAACCGCATGGATCGCGAGCACCCCTCCGGATTTCGGCCAGAGCACCGGCAACACGTCGTCCAGCACGGTGACCGCCGCGTCCTCCGTCCCGGGCGCGATGTCGGAAACCACCTCGAGCCGGACCCTGGCGCCGGCCGCGCGGAGGGCCCTCTCCAGGAAACGGTTTCCCCGCGTGACGAGGCGCACCTTCACCGGCTCCGGCAGTCGGCTGACCCAGCGGACCTCGTTGTCCACCGAAAGGTCGTCCTCGACGGCCAACCTCAACGAGACCACGGCGTCGCGCTCCTGGAGCAGGCCGAAGGACAAGGCGGGCGAGTTGGTCGCCTCGATGTCGATCGGACGCGATTCGAGCACGTTCCCGTCGAGGAGGAGGTCCACCACGCCGGCGACGGACTCCGTCCCCGGATTGCGCACCATGGCGAAGACGGACCGGCGGCGGGGATCCTCGGGATCGGAGCGGACCTCCATCCGGACCAGGCCGACGTTGCGGACGCGTCGCCCGACGCGGTGGTAGACCAGGGGCAGGTCGCGGGTGGCAAACGCCTCCAGGCCTCCAACCGCCCCGTCGCTGAATAGGTGCACCTCGGCGTCCTTCACGTTGCGGACCAGGGTTTCCGCGATGGCCAGGGCCTCTTTCAGACGGTTCGGCGAATCGTCGGCCACCGCCCCTTCGAGTGCGAGACGCAGGGCGGCACGGTCCGAAGTCGCGGCCTGTCGCACCTCGGTGGACGCCCCGGCGACCAGGACCACCGCCTGCACGCCGGACGGAGGAAGTGCGTCGACGAAGGCCATCGCCTCCGCACGGGCGCGACCGAACCGGGACGGCTTCTCGTCGGTGCTCTGCATCGAGGCGCTCGCGTCCAGGATCAGGATCCTCAGGCCCGCCTTGCGGACCCATCCCTGCATCCGGGGCCGTGCGTTGGCGAGGACGAGAAGGGCGAGGAAAACCAGCTGGAGCAGCAGGAGCAGTTGGCGCCGGAGCTTCTGGAACGGGCTGTTCGCACGGCTCTCGGCGAGGAAGCGTTCCCACACCCGGAGACTGGGTACCACCCGGGACGTCCTCCGCCGCTTGAGCAGATACATCGCCAGCACCACCGGCAGGGCCAGGGCGAAGAGGAGCGCAGCCGGGGCGAGGAAGGTCATCGGAATCGACGGACGCGGCGACGGCTCATGGCGTCCCGTGGTTCTTCACCAGGTACTCCACGATCGCCGGGACGGCGTTGGTCGGGATGGGGGCGCCGTACTTCGAACGCATCTTCTCGACGTTCGCCTCCCAGGCTTTGCGGGACAGCCGGGGCTGGGTGGAGATGTAGTCCGAGGAATGGCAGAGCTGGCAGTGCCGCCGCAGGGGCATGGCCTCCTCGTCGGCGGGGAAAACCGGCTCGCCGGACGGCAACGTCCACGCGTCCGCGGCGTGGGGATTGCGCGGCGGTTCCTCGGGCACGGCCCCAGGTCCGACGGCGGCCAGCGCCACGACGGCCATGCCCACGGAGAAGGCTGCCAGCAACGCCATGGCGGCGGTCGGTGGGGATTTCGGACGACGGGATGGGCTCATAGGACGACGAGGGGGGTGCGTTCGACGACGTTGCGCATGTACCCGGCGGGATTCCAAAGGGGCTCCATCGGCTGGCTTTCCCCGAGCCGGTTCACCGCACGGACCTTCACCGCGGTGGCGCCGGGCGCCGCGGGCTTCCAGGCCAGGGTCCATTCACGGAAGGCGAACCGCCCGAGGTCGCGTCCCAATCCGGCGCCGGTCCAGCTGCGGCCGTCGTCCGTGGAGACCAGCACTTCCCGGATTCCTGCGCCGCCGTCGAAGGCGATGCCGCGCAGGAGGGTTTCGTCCCCCGTACGCAGGCGGGCTCCGGACGACAGGCTGGTGAGGAAGGAGCGGACGTTGAACCGCTGGATCGGAACCGTGTGCCTGGGCGTCGTCCCGGGCTCCACGTGGGCGCAGGGATCGTCCGGGATGCGGTAGGCCGGGTTCATCCAGAAGCCCTTGAACTCGGCGTCCACGAGGCGGATCGAGTGCAGGTGCTTGATCCAGTAGGTGCCGTAGTGGCCCGGAAGCACGAGGCGCAGTGGGAAGCCGTTGAGCCACGGCAACGGTTCACCGTTCATCTCCCAGGCGAGCAGGCCGCCGGACTCCAGCGCCTGGTCCAGTTCCAGGGCCTTCACGAAGTCCGGGATGGTCGGAACAAGCGGGCGGTCGAGGCCGTCGAACAGCACCTGCTTCGATCCGGCGGCGGGTCCCGCGGACTTGAGGACGTCCGCGAGTCTCACGCCCCGCCAGCGGGCGCATCCCATCGCGCCGTGGCCCGACTGGCCGCCCGGCACGCGGGGCTGGAAGTATCCGCGGCTGTTCCCCGAACACTGGTTCACCGCCACCACCTCCACGTTTTCGAAGCCGTTCC
>CAIYXO010000495.1 GCA_903930165.1 uncultured Verrucomicrobiota bacterium
CACCGAGAACATCCCTTCGGCACGTTCGAAATGGCCGAGACACCGCCAACGCGTCCGGGCGGGCGAGCCGTCGGGCCGGACGCAGTCGCGCACCGCCACCAAGCTTTTCTCGTCACGCCCCAGCGGCGCGTCGACCAGGCCTTCCCCGAGCGGCATGCGCCCGTGCACCAGCGCGGTGTATTCCTTGGTGACGAACCCGCCCTCCCAATGCCTCCGGATCTCCAGGCCCGCCTCGTCGGTGGTGGCGAAGACCATCACGCCACCGGTCTCGCGGTCCAACCGGTGCACCATGTGGCCCTCGCGGCCGAGGTGGATCCTGACCCGGCTGACCAGCGAGGACAGCGGTCCGGCCTTGGTCGGATGGCACACCAGTCCGGCCGGCTTGCGGAGCACCAGCAGGCCGTCGGATTCATTCAGGACTTCGAACAACTTCAAGGACGGCCGACGCTCGACCGTCCGCATCCCCGGTTCAACCCGGAAGCGGACCCCCCCGGCCGGGGTCCCTGAATTTGCGGAGGAGGAATGCTGTTGCCAACCCGCCGGTCCGATTTGAGGTTGGTGGCCAGCGATGAGTTCGTGTTCGTCCAATGCCGGCGTGGCCGGCGCAGTGGTCCAGTCCCCGATCCTTCCCCGGAAACGGCTTCCGGAATGGCTCAAGGTCCGTCTTCCCACCTCCAGCGCCTTCACGGCGACCCGCAGCCTCGTCGAGGACCTCTCGCTCCACACCGTCTGCGAGAGCGCCAAGTGTCCGAACCACTGGGAGTGCTGGAGCAAGGGCACCGCGACCTTCATGATCGCCGGCGACCGCTGCACCCGGGCCTGCGGCTTCTGCGCCGTCTCCACGGCGAAACCCCTCGCGCTCGAGAACGACGAACCCAAGCGCGTCGCCGAGGCCACCCGACGGCTTGGCCTGAAGCACGTCGTGATCACGGCCGTGGCCCGGGACGACCTCGCCGACGGCGGCGCGGAACACTTCCGCCAGACCATCGAGGCGGTGAGGTCCCTGAACCCGGGCGTGGTGGTCGAGGTGCTCACGCCCGACTTCCTCGACCGCGACTTCGCCATCGACACCGTGCTCACCGCGCGGCCGGAGATCTTCAACCACAACCTGGAAACCGTCCGCAGGCTCACCCCTTCGGTGCGCCATCGGGCGACCTATGAACGCTCCCTTTCGGTCCTGGCGAAGGTGAAGCATCGCCTCGGATCCCAGGTGCACACGAAGTCCGGCATGATGCTCGGCCTCGGGGAGACCAAGGACGAGGTCCTCGAGTCCCTCCGCGACCTGCGGACCGCCCGATGCGACATGCTGACCCTCGGCCAGTACCTGCAGCCGACCCTGAAGCACCTGCCCGTGGTCGAGTTCATCCATCCGGACGTGTTTGCCGAGTACGCGGAGATCGGCCGCTCGCTGGGCTTCGTCCACGTCGCCTCCGGCCCCCTGGTCCGCAGCTCCTACCACGCCGACGAGTTCAAGCCCGCGTAGTCGGATCCCGACGGCAGGGTCCGGCACGCAAAGACGCAAAGCCGCGGGATAGCGGGGAAGGGAGAGGATTTCGCGACACTGCAGCCGGGGCTGCCTGCGGAGATCCGGAATCACGAGCACCCGTTCCGGATGAAGCCGGGACTCCATCCCCCCGGAGATTCTCGGCACCCTTCGCACCCCTGGTTGCGACCTCCGTTCCAGTCTTCGCCGACTGCCCGTGAACCTCCTCTCCGTGCGTTCCTCCGCGGGCTCCGCGCCTCCGCATGAACGAACTCTCTACTCCCTCTCGGCAATCACACACGCAAGCCAACCGGATGGCAGACTGCCAGATGATCCACGCGGAGCCGTGACGGATCGGGGCTTGTCGATTCGTCGACGCTGATGCAGGACTGGGTCGTTGCGGAGATTCTGGGCCATCCTGTCCCTGCTGCTGGCGACCCTCTGGTTGCCGGTTTCCTCGCATCCCGTTCTCGAGGGCCTGGGTCTGATCCATGGCGGTTGCGCCGCCGATCCGGCACATTCCGTCCACTCGACGCACCACGGTCATGTTCACCACGGTCATGACGCACATCAGGACCATGACCATGACCGCGAGGCCGGACACGACGCGGGGGACCATGATCTCGCCGATGGCGTCTGTCGCAAGGAGGCCCAGGTCGTCAAGG
>CAIYXO010000496.1 GCA_903930165.1 uncultured Verrucomicrobiota bacterium
CGAACGGGCGCCAGCCGCAACCGACCACTGACAACGGACCACTGACAACGGACACACTAGCCCCGGGTCCGGCGGGTGAGAAAGAGACTGAGCACGACTCCGACGGCGATTCCGGAACCGCAGAGCAGCGCCCACAGTCCCGGTCTGTCGGGCAGGCCGCTGTGGATTTCCATGCCGAAGACGGAGGCCAGGGCGGTGAGGGGCAGGAAGATGGCGGCGAGGATGTTGAGCCGATGGGCGGTAACGCTCATCTGACGTGCGGTTTCGGCCTGCGCCTCGGCCTGCTTGGCGACCGTGAAGTTCAGGCCGAAGTGGGCGTCCTGCAGCAGCAGTTCGGCGTTCCGTTCGACCGAGGCGGCCTGGTCGCGGAAGTTGATCAGGTTGCGGTCCGACTTCACCAGGTCGCGCGCCTGTTGGAGGGCCCGGTGAAGGCCGCGCGAGGTGCGGACGACCGGGGCCAGTTCCTCCAGCACCGTGTGGTACTCGGAAGCGGTGGAGGCCTTGTGCTCGGCGAGTTCCAGTTGGACGATCTTCTGTTCGAACGTCTGGAGATGTTCGTTGAGGCAGGCGAGCGCGGCGCCGCCGAGGTTGGAGCGCCATTCGCCTTCGGGTTGGCGCCAGAACAGGGCGGGGCGGCGCTGGAGTTCGTTGGGCGCGGGGATCTGGTGGAGGATCACCAGCAGGTGCCCTTCCTCATGGATCGACCGCTGCGGGCCCGCGTCGCGTCCGAGCCGGTTGCGGATCGCCTCCGGCAGGGACCAGGTCTTGGGAAGGAAGCCGCTTTCGTTGGCCATGCACCGTCCTGATACCGGGAGCCGCACACGGCCAGAATCGAAATCGTCGTCGGACATTCCAACAGACTCCCTCCGGCGGGTTCGTCAGGGTGGCGGGAATACCCTAGCGATCGACCGCCCGCAGCAGGAGGCCTTCGCTGTCGGACTGCGGCAGGTCCTGGACGAGTCCGGCGAGCAGGATCCGTCCGGTCGCGTCGGTCGTCACCGAACGGGATCCGATCCAATGACGATGCCGGTGCAGGTCGAATCGCGCCGTTCCCAGGCCCGCGAAGGAGGTGTCACGGAGGCCGTCCGCGGTCAACCGGAGCAGCCCGATCCATCCCGGTTCGCGCAAGGTGTCCGATTCGCCGGTGACCAGGAGCCGACCTTCGGAATCCAGGGTTGCCGCCGTGCTGGCGGCGCTTGACTGGATTCCGAATCCCGCGAGGCGTCCGCGGAACCAGCCGGCCGCACCGAAGGAAGGGTCCAGCAGGCCTCGGGTGTCGAGGCGCAGCGCGAAGATCTCCCGCCGGATCGAGGTCGGATCCTGGGTGTCGCCGACCACGAGGATCCGGTCCTCCCGGTCCACCTGCACCGACGCGGCCCGCACGCCGGGCAGTCCCTTGAAGAACACCTTGCCGTCCGAACCGAAGTCCGGATCGGGCTCCCCGTCGCTTCGCATGCGGCTCACCACGAGGGCCGTGCCGTCCTTCAGACGCAGCGTGCCCGCGGCGACGAGCCGGCTTCGGGAGTCCACGGCGAGATGCTGGAACGGGGCGGCCGGGGACATCGTCTCGACCGCGAACAGGCCGTCGGGTCCGAAATCGGAACCGACCGTGCCGTCGGCGTTCCGACACAGGATGCCGGAATGCTCCACCTCTTCCGCGTCGCTCGCATAGAAGCTCAGGAACAGCCTCCGCGTCGCCGGGTCCCAGGCGAACGCGTCCACCTCCGTGACGTCGAACGGTCCCCGATGGTTGCCGACGGAGACCTGCACGATTCCGTCCACTCCGAAGCCGACGTCGGCGGCTCCGGTCCGGGCGTCGATGCGGGTGAGTCCGATCGCGTTGGGAAAGGATTTCCAGGAGTGGCCGGCGACGAACAGGTGGCGGGATTCCCGGTCCATCACCGCCCGCGAGGCGTGGGCCTCCTCGAATCCGAAGGCCTCCAACCGGTCGCCGGTATGGCCGAAGTTTCGGTCCGTCCTGCCCCGCTCGTTCCACCGGCGGATCAATCCGAGAACCGCACCTTCCTGCGTTTGGACCGGACCGACCGTGATGGCGGCGCTTCCGTCGCTCGCCACGGCGCTCCAGCCGGCGGATCGGCCGAACGCGGGCTCGAGGCAGTAGCCGTGGTTGTCGTCACCGAACGCGGTGTCGTACGGCGGACGCTCCAGCGGTGCCGGCGGCGTCCCGGCGAAGCAATGCCATGTCCGGAGAGGCAGGCTGGCGGATGTGGAACGGAACATGAAACCCAGCATCCGGGAACACGGATGGGGCCGGGGATGGGGAATCGGCGCCCGTCGGTGGATGAGCGGGCACGGCTGGCCTTGAGGCGACGACGGAACGAGGTTGGACCTTGGGGCAGGGTGGCTTGTCAGCCGCCGCCGAACAGGGCCGGGGCGATCTGGCGGGCGAGGGCGCTGCTGCGGGCGTGGATCTCGGCGGCGGAATCGCACTGCAGGGCGAACTCCGCCAGTTGCCGCGCCTCGGGCAGCTTCAGGCGGCGGAGCAGGAACTTCACCTGCGGGACCAACGCCGGCGTGGCGCTGAGTTCCTCGACACCCAGGCCCACCAGCAGGGGGACCAGCGCGGGCTCGCCTGCCATCTCGCCGCAGACACCGGTAGGCTTACCCAGCTTGCGGCCGGCCTCGACGGTCATTCGGATGAGCCGGAGCACGCCCGGGTGGGTCGGCTGATAGAGCGGTGCGACCCGTTCGTTCATCCGGTCCACCGCGAGGGAGTATCCGGTGAGGTCGTTGGTCCCGATGCTGAAGAAGTCGACTTCCCGGGCGAGCATGTCGGCGATGACCGCGGCGGCCGGGATCTCGATCATGGTGCCGACGGGCATGGATTCGTCGAAGGCGATCCCCTCGGCCCTGAGCTCCTCGCGGCAGGCGGCGAGATGCGCATTTGCGGCGCGCAATTCCTCGATGCAGGAAACCATGGGGTAGAGGAGCCGTACGCGTCCGTGGGCGCTGGCCCGGAGGATCGCCCGCAGCTGCTGCCGGAAACCGGTCGGGTGCCCGAGGCTGATCCGGATGGCCCGCCATCCGAGGAACGGATTGGGCTCGCCGGTGCGGGAGAGGTCCCCGGGTAGCTTGTCACCCCCGAGGTCCAAGGTGCGGAGCACCGCGGTGGCCCCGGGTCCAAGGCGTTCGGCCACGGCCTTGTAGGCGAGGTACTGTTCCTCCTCCCCAGGCGTGTCGCGCCGGTTCAGGAAGAGGAACTCGGTCCGGAACAGGCCGACTCCTTCCGCTCCGCTCGAATGCACCGCCGCCATGTCCTCCGGGGCGTCGATGTTCGCCGCGAGGGTCACGTGGTGACCGTCGAGGGTGACGGCGGGCTGTTCCCGCAACAGCGACAGCTTCTCCTCGAACTGGGCCCGGCGCTGCTTCAGTTGGCCGTACTCGAAAAGGGTCTGGTCGGTCGGATTGACCGTCAGGCCGCCGCCGTGGCCGTCGAGCAGCGCGTACTCGCCGTCCCGGACCTCGCCCAGAAGCGGTCCAAGGCCGACCACGGCCGGGATGCCGAGCTTGCGCGCCATGATCGCGGTGTGGCTCGTGCGGCCGCCGGCCTCGGTGGCGAAGCCGAGCACGTGCTCCCGGTCCAGCGTCGCCGTGGTGCTGGGTGCCAGGTCGTGGGCCACGACGATGCACGGCTCCGAAAGTCGACGCAGGTCGCGCGGCTCGCCGATGCCCTGAAGGTGGTCGATCACCCGGCCCGCAACATCCCGCAAGTCCGCCGCGCGCTCCCTCAGGTAGGCGTCGTCGATGGCTTCCAGTGCGGCGACGTACTTCTCGCTGACGACATGGAAAGCCGCGTCGGCCGCGAGGTGTTCCGAACGGATCTTCCGCGCCACTTCGTCGATCAGCGTGGAGTCTTCGATCACGAGCAGGTGGGCCTCGAACATGCCGGCCTCGTTCGCCCCCATGGCCGCGGCCACCTGTTCCTTCACCGCGGTGATGTCCCGTCGGGTGTCGACGAGGGCGGTGTTCAGGCGCGCGAGCTCGGCTTCGACCTGCTCCGCCGGAACCGGAGTCGGATCGACGTGCCGACGGGCCTGGCCGATGGTCAGGATCCGGGCATGGGCGACCCCGCCCGACACCGCGATTCCGCGGTGCGTGCGTTCACCTCCGGAATGGGTGCGATCGGCCACGTCCCCGAGGCTAGCCGTCCGGAGCGGCCCCCGTGAAACCTTTTTCGATCTGGCCCTGAGGAAGCGGTCGCGATGCCTCTGAGATTGGGCCACGGAGGCACGGAGGCCACGGAGGCCACGGAGAAGGCGGTTTGGTCCAAAGTCCGTTGTTCGCAGTTCGTTGGCGGCGCCCCATCACCCAATCGACCCTTTCGGATGCCCGAATCCTCCAGCCTCAACTGGGCGGAATGCGACAGCCCGGGACTACGCCCCGGGGACCGGAAACACAGCGGCCCCGAGCCCGGTAGGGAGGTGATTGGCCACAGCGCGGACCCTGGCCAGCCGCGCCACGGACGCGGTTTCCTTCCCCGGGAATTCACGACCAAGGTTGCCAAGGCGGCGAAGGCCTTCCGGGGTTTGGAGTCCCGGCTTCAGCCGGCCCGTCCCTTGCGACCACATACACCTCGACCCATGCGAACTCGTGAGGCAAACGGGATAGGTGTTCCCGATCCTGCCATGAATGCGCCTTCGTCACGAACCCTTGTGTCGGCCCGCGTGGCGGGGTTGATCTACCTTGCGATCATCGGACTCGGCCTGTTCGGCGAGGCGTACGTTCGCGGCTCGCTTGTCGCCCCGGAGAACGCCGCGACCACGGCGAACCGCATACTGGCATCCGAGTCCCTGTGGCGTGCGAGCATCGTGGCCGATCTCCTGATGCATGTCCTCGACGTGCCCTTGATCGCCTTCCTCTACCTGCTCCTGAAACCCGTCAGCCATCCGCTGGCCCTGCTGGCCACGATGTTCAATGTGGTGCAGACATGCGTTCTCGTGGCCAACAAGCTCACGCTGGTTGGGGCTCTTTCACTTCTCAAGGCCGGCATGCCGGTGCCGGCCGAGTTCACGGCCCTGTCAAAGGTTGCGATCGATGTCCACGGCCATGGATTCGGCATCGGACTCATCTTCTTCGGCTTCTCATGCCTTGTCCGTTCCGTGCTCATCATCAGGTCCGGCTACATGCCCGCATGGGTCGGTTGGTTGATCGGACTCGCAGGTGTCAGCTACCTGGCGAACAGTTTCGCGCTTCTGCTTTCGCCCTCCCTGGCAGCGGCCCTCTTTCCCGCAGTGCTGCTGCCTTCGTTGGTGGGTGAGGCCGCCTTTTGTGTCTGGCTGCTGTTCGCCAACCAAGCTGTCCTGATTCAGGCGGTTGATAGGCGAGGTGCCGCTTCCACCGCTTCAAAGTGAGGGCGATCGCGATGGTCTTGTTGTTGCGATGAAGGGCAGGGATGACATCGACCTCATCGGTTGAAACGGTCTCGGGAGAATTGGGGCGGGTGAGCCGCTGGATGACATCCATCCTGGGGCGTTGAGGTTCTCAGGCCCCGACGGTCCCCGGGGCGGTCGTCGTGACCTCGTCTCCTACGACTCGCATGGGTAGGAGACGACGTGAGGAGGCTGTGACCCTTCCGTCCGTCAGGATCGATCGGGAAGGTCGGGGGAGATTGTGGAGTCTCGTGACCTCGTCTCCTACGGGCGTGCGCGGGTTGTGTCCGTCAACGTTCAGCAAAAGGTTTGGGCCGAGGGAGAGGTTGGGAGGATGGATTTGGGGGTTAGGCTGCGATTTGGAGAGAGGGTTTGAGCTGGTCCCTGAGGGGTTGCATGTCGAGGTAGACGGGGCCGTCGAGCCATTCCTCGTGCTGCTCGGCGGCGAGTGCGCGGATGAGGCGCAGGCAGCTGCGTTCGTTGGGGAAGATGCGGACGACGTGGGTACGGCGTTTGATCTCCTGGTTGAGGCGCTCGAGGAGGTTGGTGCTCTTGAGGTGCTTGTGGTGTTCGCGGGGCTGGCGGTAGAAGGTCCAGGTCTCCTCGATGGCTTCCTCGACCCAGGCGCAGAGCTTGGGATACTTGGGCTGCCAACGGCCGAGCCAGGCGTGCAGGTGGAGGCGTGCCTCGCCGAGGTCGCGGCAGTCGTAGAGCCAGCGCAGTTCGGTGAGGCAGTCGTCGTCGGCCTTGCGCGGGAGGTGATCGAGGGCGTTGCGCAGGAAGTGGACGTAGCAGCGCTGCCAGGCGGCCTCGGGCAGGATCTCGGCGACGGCGCGCCGGAGGCCCGCGTGGTCGTCGCTGATGGCCAGGCGGACGCCGTGGAGGCCACGTTGCTTGAGGCCGACGAGGAAGTCCCGCCAGCTGGTGGCGCTCTCCTTGGAGGCCAGCTCGACGCCGAGGATGCGGCGGCGTCCTTCCCAGTCGATGCCGATGGCCACGAGGACGGCCCGGCTGCGGATGACGCCGTCCTCGCGGACCCTCTCGTAGCGGGCGTCGAGGATCAGGTAGGGGTGTTCGGCCTCGAGGCGCTGGCGGGCGAAGCGTTCCAGTTCGGCGTCGAGGGTGGCGTTGAGTTCGCTGATCGTGCCGGCGCTGAACTCGTGGCCGCAGAGCTCCTCGCTCACGGCCTTGACCTTGCGGGTGGAGACGCCCTGCACGTACATCTCGACCAGGGCGGCCACGAGGGCCTTCTCGCTGCGCTGGTAACGGCTGAAGATCTCGGTGCTGAAGCGCCCCTGCCGGTCCTGTGGCACGCGCAGGTCGAGGGTGCCCACGCGCGTCACCAGCTTGCGGGGATAGTGGCCGCTGCGGTAACCGAGGCGGCCGGGGGTCCGTTCGCTCTTGGACGCCCCCAGCGCGTCGTTCATCTCGGCCTCGAGGAACTCCTGCACGACCAGCTGCACCAACGGGCGCAGCAGATCGTCGTCCTCGGACATCTGGGCTTTGAGTTCTTCCACGCTTCGGACAGTCTGCTTTCGGGTCATGGTTCCTTTGAGGTTCGGTGTGCTTTGCTCGCCTCCGTTCCTCCCATGACCCTTTCCCCTTTTGCAGAACTTTCCGGACACTACC
>CAIYXO010000497.1 GCA_903930165.1 uncultured Verrucomicrobiota bacterium
AGCCGCGTTCGAGCTGGGCGATGACCTGGTACTCCTTGCCGCCGACCTTGAGCCGGCTGAGGTCGAGTCCGCCGAAGAGGATCTGGAGCGTCCGGGAGATGTCCTCGACGGTGACGCCGAGGGAGGCGGCACGGCTGCGGTCGATGGCGATGCGCAGCTCCGGCTTGTCCACCTCGTAGCCGACGCGGATGTTGCGGAGAAGGGGCTGTCCGGCGGCATTGGTCAGCTTGCCGAGTCGGGCCGACATGGACTGGGCGGCGAGGTTGAGCGTCTCGAGGTCCTGGTTCTGGAGGACGAGCTCGAACGGGGAGCTGTTGAAGCTGATCTCGATCGCCTTGGGCAGGTTGGCGATGGCGAAGCCGCCCTCGACCTCGGTGAAGAATCGCTGGGCCACGCCGCCGGGGCCGTTGACGATCTCCTGGACCGACCGTTCGCGCTTCGAGCGGTCGCTGAAGGTGACGAACACCACGCCCAGCGAGGATTGGCCGGGTCCCGAGAACCCCGGTGCGACGATCGCGCCGAAGCTGTCCACCTCCGGGATCCCGGCGATGATGGACTCGGCCTTGCGGAGCTGCCGGTCGGTGAACTCCGAGGTCGAGCCGTTCGGCGTCAGGACCATGCTGAACATGCGTCCCTTGTCCTCCTGGGGCAGGAAGTCCTGGTCGAGGTTCCGGTACGCCAGGACCATGAGGAACATCGTCGCCAGGGTCACGAGGACGGAGACGAACCGGTGCTTGAGCGCCCAGCGCAGGGAAGAGGCGTACTGCCGGGAGACCCAGTCGAGGGAAGCCTCGAAGACGCCGAAGAGACCGGTCGCCTTCTTGTGCGAGACGGGCTTTAGGATGCGGGCGGCGATGGCCGGGGAAAGGGTGAGCGCCACGAAGGCCGAGATGATCACCGACACCGAGACGGCGACGGCGAACTCGACGAAGAGCCGGCCCGTGGTGCTCTTCTGGAAGGCCAGCGGCGTGAACACCGCGACGAGCGACAGCGTGATCGCGATGACGGCGAAGCTGATCTCCTCCATCGCCTTGAAGGCCGCCTCCATCGGCTTCATGCCTTCCTCGATGTGCCGGTAGATCGCCTCGAGCACGACGATGGCGTCGTCGACGACGATGCCGATCACGAGCACCAGGGCCAGCATGGTCAGGATGTTCACCGAGTACCCGAGCAGGTACATGACGGCGAAGGTCCCGATGATGGAAACCGGGATGGCGACGCTGGGGATGAGGGTCGAGCGGAAGTCGCGGAGGAAGACGAAGATGATCAGGACGACAAGGCCGAAGGCGATGGCCAGGGTCTCCCAGACCTCGCCGATGGCCTTCTCCACGAAGGTGCTGGAGTCGAAGCCGACCCACATGTCGATGCCCGGCGGCAGTGTCGAACGGACCGCCTCCATTTCCGCCTTGATCGAGTGGGCGACGGAAACGGTGTTGGCCTTCGCCTGCTTCACGATGCCGAGGAAGATGCAGGGCTTGCCGCGGGCGCGGGCGATGGTGCGGTAGTCCTCGACGCCGTCTTCGGCCCGGCCGACGTCCTTGAGCTTCACCAGCGTCGCGCCGTCGGCCCGGATCACGAGCTCGTTGAACTCGTCCACGGACTTCAGTTCGCCGCGGGTCTGGATCGTCATCTCGCGGTCGAGGTTCTCGACCTTGCCGCTCGGCAGGTCGATGTTCTGCTGCCGCAGGGCGCGCTGGACGTCGAGGATGGTGACCTGCCGGGCCGCCATCCTCCCCGAGTCGAGCCAGAGGCGCATGGCGTAACGTTTTTCGCCGCCGATGGTGATCGAGGAGACGCCGGCCACGCCCTGGAACCGCGGCTTCACCTGGCGTTCGGCCAAGGTGGTGAGCTCCAGCGGCGAATAACGGTCGCTGTTCATCGCGATCCAGATGATCGGCTGCGCGTCGGAGTCCTGCTTCGAGACGATGGGCTCGCGGATGTCGAGCGGAAGCGCGCCGCGGATGCGGGACACCCGGTCGCGGACGTCCTGGGCGGCGAGGTCGATGTCGCGGGAGAGGTCGAACTCGATGGAGATCCCGCTGGAACCCTCGCGGCTCTCGGAGCGGAGGGTCTTGATGCCCTCGATGTTGTTGAGCGCCTCCTCCAGGCGTTCGGTGACCTCGGTTTCCACCACTTGGGCGTTGGCGCCCGGATAGATCGTGCCGACAGAGACGATCGGGGGATCGATGTCGGGAAGCTCACGGACCGGAAGGCGCGAAAGCCCGATCAGGCCGAAGAGAACCAGCGAGAGACTCATCATCGTCGCCAGGATCGGCCGCTGGATCGAGATGCGTGGCAGGATCATGTGCCGGCCAGCAAAGCACGCATCCGCCCGCGAACTCAACCGGGGTTTCGGGTGGCTTCGTTCCGGTCCCGCCGCCGCCAGGGACCAGGCCTCAGCCTCAGCGATTCAGCGGGGGCGAAGACCGACCTCACGCAAAAACGCCAAGGCGCAAGACGGGGCGCCGGACCCGGGACCGGGAAGGCGACCTCCGTCCGGTTCGCGGTTCCGCTTCGGGACTCCTGCCTCTTCCTCCCCGTTCCCCAGCGGCTTTGCGGATTCGCGTGCCGATCCCTTCCGCATCGTTCCGGCTCAGGGCGACACGACCCGGTAGAATCCACCCGGCCCGGGCGCCAGCTCCCGGACGACGGTTCCGCCCACGGTCTCCAACGGCGTCCAGGCCCGGAGATCCGCGGACCGTTCGAGACGTCCGGTCGTTCCGGGCGGAGTCTGGATCCGCAGCCGGACGGATTCGCCGGCTCCCTCCGGGGTCGGCTCGATCCGCAGCCTTGCCACCGCCGGGTAGATCGTCACTTCCAACTCCGAGGCGCCGGAAACCGGGGCGAAGTCGTGGGCATCGAGTCCGACGGAGAAGGTCTCCGGTCCATCCCAGGCCGCGTCGGCGGTCGCCGCGACGACCAGCGGATCCTCCGGGGTGGTGGCGTAGTGGAAGCGGGGGATCGCCCTCGAGGATCCGATCTCGAAGTACATCCAACCGACGTTCGTCGCGACGCCATACGGACGGAAGTCCGCCCCGAGCTGCGCGGTTCCCGGCTCAATGCGGACCTGGAACGAGGCGTGTTCCGAGAGGTCGCCGCCCCGTTCGACGTGGGCGACACGGGTGGAGGCTCCGGACGGCATCCGTGTCGCCCCGGGTACCAGGCGGATCGGGGATTCGTCGTCCTGGATCGCCACCGCGGCGAAGGGTTGCCCGACGAAGACGCCGTTGGCGCCCGCGTCCAGCAGCCAGATTCCGAACGACCTCGCGGGATCGGCCCGCGGGTTGTCGATCAGCGACACCGCGAGTTCCTTCCGGGTCTCCCCGGGCAAGAAGGCCAGCTTGCCTCCCAACGGCACGTAGTCGATTCCGGCGACCGCGCTCGCGTCCTGGGTGGTCACGCGGACCTCGAGGGGGAGTTCCACGTTGCCCGAACGCTCGATGACGACGACGGCCTCGGAGCGGTTCTCGGGTGCCGCCACGGCGGCCGAGGCGAACCGGATCCAGGACAGCTCGCCGGGCGGCCGGGTCAGGTAGACGTTGTCGAGGCTCCAGCTTTCGTCCCCGATGCCTTCCGCGAGGAAGTCCGCGGAGAAGACCTCCGTGCGGTTGGTGAGCCCGAACCGCAGGCGGTAGGGGGAATCCACGCGCACCCTGCCGACGTTCTCGGGGCTCATGATCCAGTCGCTGTCGGAAGGATTGAGCCCGAGGCTGCCGAGGCGTGGTGCGGTCTGCGGGACGCCCGGGGCGAGGGAAAGACGCTGGAGATAGTACGAGGGACCGATCCGGTCGTCGTTGTTGCTGAAGGCGGCGGCCAGGAGCGGTCCGCCATCCGCCGACACCGTCCATCGGTCCGGCCCGAACAGGGCGTCGTCGCCGTCCCAGGAGTCCTGGGCCCAGACGTCGAATCCGAAGACCACGGGTCCCATGGCGACCGCGTTGGTGAGGCGAAAGGTGCCGAGGCGGGAGGTGAAGCCGGTGCGGCCCCACCGGTTCTCGTTGGTGGAGGCCTGGGTGAACGTCGGGTTCCACCCCGGTGCGGTCCGGCCGTTGAAGTCCTGGCGGTAGAGGTTGGTGCCGACGACCTGGATCCGGATCGGGGCGCTGGTGATGCCGCCGAAGCGGTTCGTGACGACGGCGACCAAGGTGCCGCCGGCGAATCCGGGGCGGCTGGGAAGCGCGGGGGCCGCGAGTTCCTGGTTGGCCAAACGCACGCCGTCCAGCCACCAGGCGACACGCAGCGGTGGGCGTCCGTCGAGGATCAGGGGCGTCTCGACCGGGGCGCCGGCGAGCACGTTGAGAAGGGATGGTTGGGCGAGGATGACGGGAAGGGCGGGCCGGCGGACGACCACCTGCACCCGGCCGGTGGCCACGCCCCAGGCGTTGGAGGCGGTGAGCCGGTACACGCCGGTGTCCCGGTCCTGCCAACGGGAGCGGACGAGTTCGGGACCCACGGAGTCCGGGATCCCGACCTCAACGGCGTTGGGGGTCACGGGAGACCGGAGGAGGCGCTCCCAACGGAAGCTGAGCGGAGGGGTTCCGTCGACACCGGAAGGACCGACGGGCGTCGCGGAGTCGGCTTCCAGTTCCACCGTGGCGGGCAGGCTCCGGATCCCGGGAGCAACTCCGGGATCCCCGGCGATGAGCGGGGACACCGCGCATCGCAGGCACAACAGGAATGTCCAGGGCGTGAACAGGCCCTGGAAGCGGAGCGGTCGGGGCATGCGAAAAACTCTCCCGACACGCCCGGCGGGACTCCATTGGATTTCCCGGCGGCGAATCCAATGCGCCGGCTACTTGGTCATCGCGGGGCGAGGCCTGGGCTTGTGGAAGGCGAGGAAGTCGGTCTGGTGCCGTGAGCCATGGCGTCCGCCGTGGGACGGGGGATGCGGCTGGTCCGAGGCCGACGAGGATCCGGGGTCGGCGATGCCGAGCACCTCGGGAGTCAGGTCGCCCACGGTGTCGAGGATGCGGGTCGGCTGGTACACGTAGTCGCCGACGTGTTCCAGTTGGGTGGATCCGCTGAGGACGAGGTAGCCGAGCAGGCCGGATTCCACGGCGCCGCGGATGTCCGTCTCCATGGTGTCGCCGATCATGACCACCTGTTCCGGGGCGCGGCCGCCGGGTTCGGAGAGGCGTCGACGGGCCCTCTGGAACATGTAGCCGTTGGGCTTGCCCAGGTAGTAGGCCCGGCGACCGGAGCTGGCTTCGAGGAACGCCGCGGTGGCTCCGGCACCTGGACGGGTCTTCTCCGAGGACACCGGACACCAGTTGTCCGGGTTGGTGGCGAGAAGGCGGGCTCCGCGCTCGATGCACTCGTGGGCCTTGGCGAGGCGTTCCATCGAGGCCGAGCCCTCGCCCACGACGACGTAGTCCGGTCGGATCGCGTCGTTGGCGATATGATGCTGGTGCAGCGCGGTCTGGAGCCCGCCTTCGCCGAGCACGAAGACGGTGCAGTTCGGATGGGTCTCGGAGAGGAAGTCGGCGGTGTTCATCGCCGAGGTGTAGAAGTGCCGCGGCGAAAGCCCGCCGATGCCGAGGTGCTTCAGACGGACCGCGAGGTCCTCGGGCGTCGGCGCCGAGTTGTTGGTGAGGAACAGGAAAGGTGTAGAGGTGGACAGCAGGGCCGCCACGAAATCCACCGCCCCGGCGATGAGGTGGTTTTCACGGTAGATCACGCCGTCCATGTCGATCAGGTAACCGGTCTTCTTCATGCGAATCCTCCTTCGGAATGCCGGGTTGCCGGCGAAGTGCCGGACCGGACGTGGATCCTCTAGCAGAAGGGCTGCCGAGGCCCGGGCAACGGTGGCCGACTGCCGGGAAACGTTCTCGGACAGGTAGTTGCGAAGACCGGGAGGCTCTGCGTCCGGTGGCGCTCCGCACAGGTTGGACAATTCCCGACAGCGAAGTCGGCGTTCCTTGCCGTGTCCCGAGTCTTCATGGCAGTCGGACCCGAGTCGAATTCCAAGCGACCCCGGAACGCACGGCACGGTGCGCCCACTTGCGTGCAAGGCGTAAGCCGGGTAGGTCAACCTCCATGAGCACGGCACTTCTGTCCACCAAGGGGCAACTGGTCATTCCCAGCCGGATTCGCAAGGCGCTGCACCTCCAGCCGGGCGACCGGGTTGAACTGGAGCTGGAGGGGCAGAGCCTGGTCATTCGGAGGGTGCAAGCCAAGCGGGCCAAATTGGTGCCGGGCGACTTTGGAAGGCCCGTACTCAAGGCTCCGAAAGGGGCGCCCCCGATGACCCCGGACCGTGTGTAGGCCTTGCTGGAGGATTCGCCGTGAGCCATCTGCTGGACGTCAACCTCCTGTTGGCCTCCGGTTGGAACATCCACCTCGACCACGCC
>CAIYXO010000498.1 GCA_903930165.1 uncultured Verrucomicrobiota bacterium
AACTCGACCCCGGCCCCGCCGGATTCCTCCGCCTCGGCCTCGAGGCTCTCCTCGTCGAAGTCCTCCGCCTGGTACAACACCTGGCCCTTGCCGGAGTCGGCGTTGACCATGGCGATGCAGACCACCTGGGCCGTGAACGGCCAGAGGCTGAACTGCTGCGAGATTTCGGCCCGCTTGCGCGCCTTGTCCTCGTCGGTCGGCTGACGCTCCGCCTCGCGGAACAGGTACTCCTGCTGGGCCTCATCGAAGTTCTCCAGTCCGACGGCCGAGGTTTCGATGTCGAAGACGAGGCGGGGCATGCTTCGGCGAGGCTAGTCGGCGCCCCACGGGCGACCAAGAGGCAAACGGCGCGCCACGTCCCCCGCGGGGAATGTCAGGCACGGACGCGAAGGAGGCACCGCAGGGAGGAGTGTCTCCCCAAGCGATCCGTGGAATCCGTGTCGATCCCCTCCGTGCCCTTCGCGTCTCCTTGGCCAACCCCGGCTCGACGCTTCCGGCCCGTTCGTCAGCGCACGAGAGAGCTTCCGGTTTCCTCGACCATCTCGCGGATGGTGCGGCGGAACAGCGGGATGCCTTCGTCGAACGCGGCCGAGATCGGCAACACGGGGACCTTGCGGACGCGGCGCTTGAAGGACTTGAGATTCGCCTCGGCCTGGGCCTCGTCCATCTTGTTCGCCACCACCAGACGCGGGCGTTCCAGCAGGGCCGGATCGTACAGCTCGAGTTCCTCCAGCAGGCTCTTGTAGTCGTCCCAAGGCGCCCGGTTGTCGGTGCCGGCCATGTCCAGGAGGATCACCAGGATCTTGCACCGGGCGATGTGACGCAGGAAGGCGTGTCCGAGCCCGACGTTGAGATGGGCTCCGGCGATCAGGCCAGGAACGTCGCAGATGGTGAGCCGGGCGAAGTCGGGATACTCGAGGATGCCCACCTGCGGCGTGAGCGTGGTGAACGGGTAGGCCGCGATCTTGGGACGGGCGTGCGAGATGGCCGCGAGCAGGGTCGACTTGCCGGCGTTCGGATATCCCACGAGGCCGACCTCGGCGATCATGCGCAGCTCGAAGAGGAATTCCCCTTCGTCGCCGGCCTCGCCCGGCTGGGCGAACCGCGGGGCCTGACGGACGGACGTGGCGAAGTTGCGATTGCCCAGGCCTCCGCGGCCTCCCTTGCACAGGACGAACCGCTGGCCGTTCTCGGTCAGGTCGCACACCAACTCGCCCTTCTCGGCCTTCTTGCCGTCACCACTGCCGTCGTCGCCGGCCGAGAGGTCGAGTTCCACCGCCTGGATGCCTCCGGACGAGCGGATCACGGGACGCGCCGCGTTGGCCGAGGGGATCACCATCGGCTCCTCCGGATCGGCGTCGGGATCGGTTTCGGCGGCTTCGGGATCCGCGTCGGGATCGGAGGCGGTGACCCCTTCGGGCAGCGGCGCCGGACGGGCCTTGCGCCAGACGAGGGTGCCGCAGGGGACCTTGATGATGAGATCCTTGCCCGCCTTGCCATCCATGCCCTTGCCCATGCCGCCCTGGCCGTGTTCGGCGAGCAGTCGGGGGACGAAGAACTGGTTGATCAGGTTGTTGAGGTCGTGGTCGGCCTCGAGGATGACATCGCCGCCGCGCCCGCCATTGCCGCCGCTGGGGCCGCCCTTGGGGACATAGGCCTCACGGTGGAAGGCCACGGCCCCTTTGCCGCCGTGGCCGGCGCGGGCGTAGACCTGGATTTCGTCGACGAACATGGCGGAAGACTGACTGGTAAAAAGAAAAAGGCGAGGCACCAGGCCTCGCCGAGTGGACCCGACGTTGTACGAGGGATCAGTTGGAGGCGGCAGCCGGGGCGGCCGGAGCTTCGGATGCCACCGGGACGATGTTGACCCGGCGGCCACCCTTGTCGAACTCGACCTTGCCGTCCGCCGTGGCGAACAGGGTCCAGTCGCGACCGGTGCCGACATTGGCGCCCGCGACGAACTTGCTGCCGACCTGGCGCACGATGATGCTGCCGGCGGTCACCAGCTCGGAGCCGAACGCCTTGACGCCACGACGCTTGCTGACGCTGTCGCGACCGTTTCTGGAACTGCCTTGACCTTTCTTGTGGGCCATAAGTGGGAAATGTTGGGGATTAGGCGTTGATCTCGGTGACCTTGACGACGGTCAGCTCCTGCCGATGGCCCACCTTGCGGTGATAGCCCTTGCGGCGGCGCATCTTGAAGGCGATGACCTTCGGGCCGCGCTTGTGCGCGACGACGTCGGCCTTCACGGAGGCACCGGCGATCACGGGCGAACCCGCGGTCACGGCACCATCCTTGTTCACCAGAAGGATGCGATCGAAAGTGTGGGCCTGTCCGGCCTCAACGGCGAGCCGTTCGATTTCGAACGTTTCGCCTGCGGTCACGCGGTATTGCTTACCGCCGGTCTCCAAAACAGCGTACATAAAGCTTTCCCCAAAAGGGACGCGGAAGAAACCAAATCCGGACCCAGGTGTCAATGCCCCATTTTGACACACGGCCTCCGACCACCCCTTCAGCCCTCCGCCGGGACCCGCCAGTCGAGCAGCCGGAGCTGCAGGTAGCGGCGTCCGCCGAACTCGCCCTCCTCGGGCACCGCGGCCACGTCGAACCGGCCCTGCGGGACCTCGCGGTCCCCGGCACCCCACCAGACGGTCTCCACCGGTGCGCCGCCATCGGTCAGCCAGAATTTCCAGTGCTGTTCCTTCAGGCGCTGCGGCGGACGGGCATGGGTTACGCCGGGGAAGGCGAGGTGGACCGGCGGGTTGCCCATGCCGAAGGGTTCCAGCCGCCGGAGCGCCGCCACCACGTCGAGGTCGATCCGCCGCAGGGGACAGACGGCGTCGACACGCACCTCGGGCAGCAGGTCCGCCGCGGCGATGCGTTCCGCGGCAAGCCGGTTCAGGCGTTCGCGGAACTCCGCCACCCGGGCGGGTGCGAGGGACAGGCCGGCGGCCATCGCATGACCGCCGTGCTTGGCGAGGAGGTCTGAGCAGTCGCGCAGGGCCGCCGCGAGGTCGAAGCCGGTGACGCTCCGGCCGGAGCCGCGCCACAGCTCGCCGTCGCCACCGAGGATGATCGTCGGACGGTGGAACTCCCGGAGCACCCGCGACGCGACGATGCCGACCACGCCGATGTGCCAGGAGGCGTCCCCTTCCACGATCACGTGGTCGCGGGCCGCATCGAACCGTGCGCGGATCCGGGCCACCGCCTCCGCCGACATCCGCTTCTCGACCTCCTGGCGCTCGCGGTTGCTGGCGTCGAGGGACTCCGCCAGATGGCGGGCCTCGGCCGGCTGGGAGCTGAGCAAAAGCCTCAACGCGTCCTCGGCCGTCTCCAGCCTGCCCGCCGCGTTCAAACGCGGTCCCAACTGGAAGGCCACCTCGTGCACGCGTACCGGATTCCGGGTGCGCGACACCTCCTTCAACGCCACGAGCCCCGGCCGGGGTGTCACGCCGAGCCGCTCCAGGCCGGCCTGGACCAGGATCCGGTTCTCCCCGGTCAACGGGACCAGGTCGGCCACCGTGCCCAGGGCCACCAGGTCGAGCAGCGGCTTGAGGTTGAAGGTCTCGAATCCGGCGACTCCGAGTTCCCGTCCACGCTTCACCACCGCATGGGCCAGCTTGAACGCCAGGCCCGCCGAACAGAACGGTTCCGGCACCGCCGACCGCTGGGGGTTCACCACCGCCACCGCCGCCGGCAACGGGTCGCTGGTCTGGTGGTGGTCCAACACCACCACGTCGACGCCGCGCTCCGCCAGCCAGGCGATCTGGAAGACCGCCGTGGACCCGCAGTCCACCGCCAACACCAGGTTCGCCGGGAACCGCGCCAGGCAGTTCTCCACCCCGGCCTGGGTCAGGCCGTAGCCCTCGTCCCGACGGTGCGGCAGGTATTGCGAGACCTTCCACCCCAGCGCCACCAACACCTCCGTCAGCAGGGCCGTCGAGGTCACGCCGTCCACGTCGTAATCGCCGAACACGACGACGTGTTCCCCGGAGTCACGCGACCGGAACAGACGGTCGACGGCCACCCCCATGTCGGGCAGCGCGAACGGGTCCGCGAGGGACTTCAGGCGGGGTTCCAGGTAGGCGGCTGCCGACTCGGCGTTGACGACTCCGCGGTTCACCAGGCACACGGCCGTCAGCTCGGGCACGCCGGTCGAGCGCACCAGCGCGGCGACCACGGCCGCATCCGGCTCCGCGACCACCCAGCGGGTCTTCGGCGTCATGGGGACCGCGGCTCTTTCCCCCCGGGCTTCCAGAACGAGACGGCCAGGGAGGCGGCGATCGAAAGCAGGATCAATCCCAGCACCACACCGAGCGAGATGTACCGCAGGTCGTCCCCGAGACGGCGCTTGAGGAAATCCTCGAAGATCATCTTGGCCCCGATGAACACGAGGACCAGCGAGAGTCCGGTCTTGAGGTACCGGAAGTAGCCCATGGCGCTGGCGAGCACGAAGTAGAGCGAGCGCAGGCCGAGGATGGCGAAGACGTTGGAGGTGAAGACGAGGAACGGCTCCACGGTGATGCCGAAGATCGCCGGGATGGAATCCAGGGCGAAGATCACGTCGGTGGTCTCGACCACCACCAGCACGAGGGCCAGCGGCGTGAGCGCGAGACGACCGTCGACCCGCGTGGTGAAGCGTTCGCCGTCGAACCGGTCCGTGACCGGGAACAGCCTCCGGACGAGCCTCACCACCGGGTTCCTGGAAAGGTCCGGCGCCTCGTCATCGCCGCCGACGAAGAGCATCTTGCAGCCGGTCAGCAGCAGGAACGCCCCGAAGAGATAGAGCATCCAGTGCACCCGCTGGATCAGCTCCGTGCCCAGCCAGATCATCAGGCCGCGCATCACCAGCGCGCCGAGGATCCCCCAGAAGAGAAGCCGGTGCTGCCAGGCCTTCGGGACGCCGAAGTAGGAGAAGATCACCGCCATCACGAACACGTTGTCCATCGAGAGCGAGAGCTCGACGAGGTAGCCGGTGGTGAAGGTCGCCGCCGCGGCCCGGTCCCATCCCGGCACGACCGCCGGGGCGACGAGGAAGGCGAAGACGAACGCGCAGGCGGCCCAGACGGCCGTCCATCCCAGGGCTTCACGGAAACGGACCTCGTGTCCCGAGCGGTGGAACAGGCCGAGATCCGCGGCCAACGCGAGCAGCACGAAGGTCGTGAACGCGGCCCAGTGCCAGAGCGAGATGTCGATGAGTGACAGCATGCGGTGATTGACGCGGGCGGACTAAGCCGACGAACGGGGTCGAAGGCAAGGGGGAGCCGCCGCCCGGCGCCGATTCCCGGCGGATCGGCGGCCGTCCCATGGTGCGCCAGCGAGGCCGGCAACGGTCGTCGCCGCCGCCGGCAACGCCGACTGGAACCGTCCCCCGCCGTTTCCAAACGGCCCGGAAACCGGCCCTTTGGGGCAACGCCGACGCGCCCCGCGACAATTGGCGGGTTGAAATGCCCCCTTCCGCTCGCCACCTTGCGGCCGTCATGAAGTTCATCCTGTCGACACACAACATCACGCTGACCGAAGCCATCGAGCAGCACGTGCTGCAGCAGATCGAGAAGCTGGAGCACATCGACCGCTGGCTGATCGACGCCCGCGTGACCCTGGAGAAGGACCACGTCGCCCATTCCCCGGAGAAGCAGTTCAAGTGCGGCATCCGCATCGGAGTCCGTGGCAACGACCTGTTCGCCGAGGACCGCGAGTCGGATCTCTACGCCGCCGTGGACCTCTCGGTGAAGAAGCTCCAGGCCCAGCTCCGCGCCCGCCACAGCAAGGCCAAGGCGACGAAGCACAAGCAGGCCGCGCGTCTCAAGGAGACCCGCCGTTCGCAGGCCGCCTGATCCGGTGATACTCCGGGCCAGATCCGTCGTCCCCGTCACCGCGCCGTCCATCCCGGACGGCGCGGTTTGGATTTCAGGGGACCACATCCGGGCCGTCGGGCCCTGGGCGGAGATCCGCGAATCCGCGTCGGGACCGGTGGTGGACCTGGGGGATGCCGCGATCTTCCCGGGCCTCGTCAACGCCCACTGCCATCTCGACTACACCGGCATGGCCGGCCAGCTCCAGCCGCCCCGGGCCTTCCCCGACTGGATCAAGGGCATCCTCACGCTCAAGTCGCAGTGGAACGACGACGAGTTCGCGGAGTCCTGGCTGGCCGGTGCCCGCCAACTGCTCCAGGGAGGCGTCACCACCGTGGTGAACATCGAGTCCCGGGGACACCAGCTCGCCGCGCTCCGGGCGTCCACGCCGCTCCGGATCTTCTCCTGCCTCGAAGTCACCGGTGTCCGATCGGCCCGCGAACCCGCACGCCTGCTCGAGGAGGCGGTCCAAACCCTGACCTCCCTCCCGCCCATCCGCGGCGGCATCGGCCTTTCCCCCCACGCCCCCTACTCGACGACCCCGGACCTGCTCCGGCTCGTCGCGGCCGCGGCTCGGCGCGACGGCTGGCGCCTGACCACCCACGTGGCGGAGTCGGAGTCCGAGTTCGACATGTTCGCCTACCGGCGCGGGCCGATGTTTTCCTGGCTCGACGGCCAACGCCCCATGGAGGACTGCGGCCTCGGTTCCCCGGTCCAACACATGCACCGCTGCGGGCTGCTCGGACCAGCCATGCTCGCGGTGCATGTGAACTACCTTTGGCGGGACGACGCCCGTCTGCTGGCCACCCGCGGCGCGGCCGTGGCCCACTGCCCGCGATCCCACGCCTATTTCGGCCACCGCCGTTTCCCGCGCGAGGAACTCTCCGAGGCCGGGGTTCCGATCTGCCTCGGCACCGACAGCCTCGCCTCGGTCCGCAACGGCCGGTCGCCCGACACCGTCCTTTCGATGATTGCCGAGATGCGCCAGGCTCTCGCCTCCGATCCCGCCCTGCCCCCGCGGCGCCTCGTCGCCGAATCCACTGCGAACCCGGCCAAGGCACTCGGACTCCGCTCGGTGGTCGGCGGACTCCAGACCTATTCCCTCGCCGACCTCGCCGTGATCCCCCACGACGGATCGACCTGGTCCGCCGAGGAGGCGCTCATCCACCACACGGGGCCGGTCGGCGCGACCCTCGTCGCCGGACGTTGGGAATGGATTTCGCCCTCCTTCCGTGACCGGATTCCCGCCGAAACCCCGCGATGAACCCGCCCGCCGAGAACATCACCGCCCCCTCCGCGCTCGCGGTGCTCGTCTCCGGCGCCTCCGGGGTGCTCGGCCAGGCTATTGTCCGGGAACTCGCCGGCGCGGGCCACCGGGTCTTCGCCGGTGTCCATCAACGTCCTTGGGAACCCGTTCCCGGGGCCGTGCCCGTGGACTTGGACGTCGCCGATGACACCTCCTGCCGCGCCGCCGTCCGCAGGGTTCTCGACGACGCGGGCCGAATCGACGCCCTGGTCCACGTGGCCGGGGTGATCCTGGACTCCCTGCTGGCGCACATCGGGCCCGACGACTGGGACCGCGTGTTCTCGATCAACCTCGGCGGGGCCATGCGGTTGGCGCGCGCCGCGTCCCGCCCCATGGCCCGAACCGGCGGTCATATCGTCCACATCGGCAGCTACTCCGGCACCGTGGGATCGGCGGGGCAGTCCGCCTACGCGGCGTCGAAGGCCGCCCTCCACGGGTTCACGCTTTCCCTCGCCCGCGAATTCGGCTCCCGCGAGATCCGCGTCAACACGGTCCTTCCGGGCTTCCTCATCTCGCCGCTCACCGCCGGACTGACCCCGGAGCGGCTGCAGGCCTACCGCGACGCCAACCTGCTCGGCCGCCACAACGATCCCGCCGAGGTCGCCCGCTTCATCGCGTTCCTCCTGTCCACCCGCAACATCTCCGGTCAACTCTTCGCCCTCGACAGCCGGGTGATCCCCTGAACCCCGTCCCGACATTCCCCGTGGCCGAGCCCGTCCCGACATCCGACTTCGACGCCGTCCTCGGCCAACGCCTCGGGGAACTGCGGAACGCCGGCCTCTGGCGGGAGCTGCGCCGGATCGACTCCGTCGAGGGCACGGAGGTCGTGGCCGACGGCCGACGGCTGCTGAACTTCGCGGGCAACGACTACCTCGGACTCGCCGCCCATCCGGCTCTCGCCGAGGCGGCCGCCCGCGCCCTGCGCGACTTCGGCGCCGGGTCCACGGCCTCCCGCCTCATCTCCGGTTCCCTCGGCGTCCACCACCGTCTGGAGGAGCGCATCGCCGGCCTCAAGGGGCTTCCCGCGGCGGTCGCCTTCGCCACCGGCCATGCCGCGGCGATGGGCACGATCCCGGCCCTCGTAGGAAGCGGCGACGTCGTGGTCCTCGACCGCCTCGTGCACGCGTGCTGCGTCGACGCCGCCCGACTCGCCGGGGCCACCCTGAGGGTGTTCCGGCACAACGACGTGGAGGACCTCGAACGCATCCTCCGCTGGGCCGCCGCGCGTCCACGGAACGCCGCCGGTGGACCCCGCGTGCTGGTGGTCACCGAGAGCCTGTTCTCCATGGACGGCGACGTCGCCCCGCTCGCCGACATCGTCGCCTGCAAGGAACGCCACGGAGCCTGGCTGATGGTCGACGAGGCGCACGCCACGGGCGTCGTCGGTCCCCAGGGCGCCGGATGGGTCGCACGCCTCGGGCTCACGGACCGGGTCGAAGTCCAGATGGGCACGCTGGGGAAGGCCGTGGGGGCCGCGGGCGGATTCATCGCGGGCTCGCGTCGACTCGCCGACATGCTGGTCAACCGCGCCCGCACCTTCCTCTTCTCCACCGCACCCG